>NZ_JBFUCB010000061.1:0-16755 GCF_056405435.1 Rhizobacter sp. P1_G5
CTGCTCGGCTTCGACCTGCGGCATGTGTGGGCGAACCGCGCGCTGCTGCACCCCGGGCGGGCCGACGTGATCTGGACCCACACCGAGTACGAGCACCTGGGCGTCGGGCTGCTGCGCCGGCTGGGCGTGCCGAGCGCGCCGATCGTCGCGCAGTCGATCTGGCTGGTCGACGAATGGAGCCGCTGGTCGGGCGTGCGGCGGCGCCTGGTGCGCTGGCTGATGCGCGATGCCGAGGCTGCCACCTTCCACTCGCCGCTGAACATGGTGCGCGCCCGCGAGTTCGACCTCGGCGAGCGGCAGGTGATCGTCGACTTCGGCATCTCGCTCGACAGCTATCCGATCGCGACCGAGCGGCCGCAGGCGGTGCTCGATGGCACGCGTGCGCTGCACGTGCTGGCGCTCGGCAACGACCGGCACCGCGACTGGGAGACGCTCGCGCAGGCGCTGGGCGGGCGCGACGGCGTCGAGTTGCGCATCGGCTCGAGCCATTTCCCGGCGCGACTCGCGCAGCCCAACATCAGTGCGCACCCGATGACGCAGGCCGAGGTGGTCGCGAACTACGGCTGGGCCGATCTGGTCGTCGTGCCGCTGCACGAGAACCTGCATGCCTCCGGACTCACCGCGGTGCTCGAGGCGACAGCGCGCGGCGTGCCGGTGGTGGCGACGCGCGCCGGCGGGCTGGACCACTATTTCGACGACGACGGCATCGCGTTCTTCGCGCCGCACGACGCGGCCGACCTGTGGCGCGCGCTCGATGCGCTGGTGACGACGCCGGGCCGGCGCGCCGCGCAGGTCGCGAGCGCGCAGCAGCGGCTGCTGTCGCGCCGCTTCAGCTCCGAAGGCTTCGCGACGCGCCATGTCGAACTGAGCCGACGACTCGTCGGTGCGGGCCACGAGCCGGCGCCGGTTTCCACCACGTCCTTGCGCACACCCTGATGACGACGACACCGCCCCGCCGCCCCCGCCTCGGCGTGGACTTCCACACCTGGGACGGCATCTTCCAGGGCTCGCGCAGCCACATCCTCGGGCTGTACCGCGAGGCGATCCGGCTCGCGCCGGACATCGACTTCGTGTTCCTGCTCGACGGCACCGACAGCCTGCGCGACGCGCATGCCGAATTCGGTGCGCCGAACGTCGAACTGGTGCGCATGCCGCACCAGCGCGCGCCGATCCGTCTCGGGGTGCAACTGCCGTGGCTGCAGTGGAAGCACCGCATCGACCTGCTGCACATGCAGTACCGGCTGCCGTTCGTGCGCACCGGTGCGTGCGCGTGCACGATCCACGACCTGCTGTTCGAGACGCATCCGCAGTTCTTTCCGCGCGGCTTCGTGCTGCAGTCGAAGCTGACGTTCCGGCATGCGGCGCGGCGCGCGAAGCTGCTGTTCGCGGTGAGCCAGTTCTCGAAGGGCGAGATCGCGCGGCTGTACGGCGTGCCGGCCGACGACATCGCGATCACCTACAACGGCGTGGATCCGCAGCGTTTCAAGCCCGGGCCGGAGGGTGCCGACGCGGTGCGCGAGCTCGGGCTGGAGCCGGGCGGCTACCTGCTGACGGTGGGGCGCCTGGAGCCGCGCAAGAACCACGAGACGCTGATCCACGCGTATGCCGAGCTGGGGGCCGATGCGCCGCCGCTGGTGGTCGTCGGGCAGCGCGATTTCAGCTACGAGCAGATCGACCGGGCCGTCGTGGCGCACGGGCTGCAGCAGCGCGTGCGCTTCCTGTCGAAGGTGGGCGACCAGGCGCTTCCGGCGGTGATGCGGCATGCGATGGCATTCGCGTACCCGGCCTTCGCCGAGGGCTTCGGGATGCCGGTGGCCGAGGCGATGGCGAGCGGCGTGCCGGTGATCACGTCCAACACCACCTCGCTGCCCGAGGTGGGTGGCGCGGCAGCGCTGTATGCCGATCCGAACTCCCCTGCCGAGCTGGCCGCCGCGCTGCGGCGGGTGATCGGCGATGCCGGGCTGCGCGAGCGCATGCGCGAGCAGGGCCTGGCGCAGGTGCGCAAGTTCGACTGGCAGCAATCCGCGCAGGTGCTGGTGCATGGCGTGCGCAGCTTCTTCGCACCGCGGTTCGAGAACCTCGGCGCGCTCAATCCCACCTCCACACCCGATCGATGATGACCAAGACCCTCCGCATCCTCGGCACGCGCGGCGTGCCGGCCGCCCACGGCGGTTTCGAGACCTTTGCCGAGCACCTGGCGCTGTACCTGGTGGAGCGCGGCTGGCGCGTGGTCGTGTACTGCCAGGAGGACGGCACCGGCCCGGTGTTCGAGGACAGCTGGCGCGGCGTCGAGCGGGTGCGCATGCCGGTGGATGCGCCGGGGCCGAAGGGCACGATCGCGTTCGACTGGCAGGCCACGCGCCATGCCGCGAAGCACCGCGACCTGTGCCTGACGCTCGGCTACAACACGGCGGTGTTCTGTGCGCTGCTGCGGCTGAAGGGGGTGCCGAACCTGATCAACATGGACGGCATCGAGTGGTCGCGCGCGAAGTGGGGTGGTGTCGCGAAGACCTGGTTCTGGATGAACGACTGGGCCGGTTGCTGGCTGGGCAACCACCTGGTGGCCGATCACCCCGAGATCAAGCATCACCTGGGCACGCGCGTGAACGCGAACAAGGTGACGACGATCGCCTACGGGGCCGACCCGCTGCGCGACATGCCGACCGGCCCGGTGCACGGGCTGGGGCTGGAACCGGGCCGCTACCTGACGCTGGTGGCCCGACCCGAGCCCGAGAACTCGATCCTGGAGGTGGTGCAGGGCTTCTCGCGCGCGCCGCGCGGCGTGACACTGACGGTGCTGGGCAACTACTCGCCGGACAACGCATACCACCGCGCGGTGAAGGAAGCGGCGAGCGCCGAGGTGAAGTTCGTCGGTGCGATCTACGACAAGCCGACGGTGCAATCGCTGCGTTTCCACAGCATGGCCTACGTGCACGGCCACCAGGTGGGCGGCACCAATCCGTCGCTGGTGGAGGCGCTGGGCGCAGGCAATGCGGTGATCGCGCACGACAACCGATTCAACCGCTGGGTGGCCGGCCCGCAGGCGGGCTATTTCAGCGGTGCCGACGGATTCGCGACGACGCTGGAGGCTGTGCTGAAGGATCCGACTCGCCTGGCCACGATGCAGCAAGCCAGCCGCAGCCGCTTCGAAGAATGCTTCACCTGGAACCACATCCTGGCCCAGTACGAGCAATTGCTTCTGCAATGGTTGCCCGCAACGTCCGATGCCGGCATTCGAGAGCGTGCCTCCTGAGATGCAGTGCCCGCCCGCTTGTCGGTCACTTCAGTCTTTTCCCCTCCACCAGAGCGGCTGGTGCTTCGCGGTGGGTGGGGCCCTGCGCTGGGGGCGATTTCTGAGGCGACGAAGAAGCTTGGTTTCGGGGGTGGCGCGCGTCAGCGCGCTTCGTAGACATACTCATCGGCTGTGTTTGACCACAGCGAACGAAGTGAGCGGAGGGAGTTTGCCGATGCATCCCCGAAGCCGAGCTTCTTCGTGGAGTCGGCGCCCCCGGGGCGCCGACCGCCTCGGCATGAGCCCCCAGCGCAGGGCCCCACCCGCCGCGACACGCAGAAACAGAAGCGACAACCCCCTCACACGAACGCATCGCCCATTCAGGGGGGAGACCCCTCCCACCGGCCCTGCCCTTGCTTACGATCTCTTGTTGCCCCCGGCGCAAGAGAGCGAAGCCATGATGTCCCTGCCTGTCGAGGTCGAAGTTGCGAAGGCACTCATCGACGATTCCGCGTTCGTCACCATCCGCGGCGTGCGGCTGTCGCTCGATGAACTGATCGAGCCGCGCTTGGCCGACATCGCCTACCTCGATGAATTGCGATCGCGCATGCAGTCGGCCTCGCCCTACCCCCACCTCGTCGTGCAGGACTGGTTCAACCCTCGCCTGCTCGAGCTGGTTCATGAAGAATTCGACGTGCTCCCCCGCGACCACTGGAGCACCCAGACCAACGCCTATGCCCGCGTCGAGCGCTCGCGCGTCGGCGCCCGCATGGGGCCGGCCAGCCAGCTGTATTTCTGGACGCTCGGCTCCAGCTTCTTCCTGCATGCGCTCTCGCACATCAGCGGCGTGCCCGACCTCGTCAACGATGCCCACCTGTTCGGCGGCGGCCTGCACGAGACGCTGTCCGGCGGCTCGTTCGGCATCCATGCCGATTTCGACCGCCACCCGCGCACCGCCCTCCACAACGAGATGGTGTTCATCACCTACCTCAACAAGAACTGGCAGCCGCCGTGGCACGGCGCGCTCGAGCTGTGGGACGCCGACCGCAAGCAATGCGTCGGCACCGTCGAACCCGAGTTCGGCCGCTCGATCCTGATGAGCCACGGCCGCACCCACTACCACGGCCATTCGCAGCCGCTCGCGGTGCCGGAAGGCGTCACGCGGCGCTCCATCGCGGCCTACTACTACGCCAACCGCTTCGCCCGTGAAGACCGCCGCGAAGCCATGCTGTCCACCTACCTGTTCGCGAGCCGCAGCGACCGCAGCAAACAGTTTCTGAAGCAGATCCTGCCGCCGATCGTCATCTCGGCGATCAAGCGGCTGACGCGCCGATAATCCCTACCCCCACGTCAACGAACAACAACGAGCCCAGGAAGAAAGAAGCCGCCATGTCCACGCCCTCCACCCCGCCGACCCCGCTGTCCGTCCTCCCCGTCATCATGGCCGGTGGCAGCGGCACGCGGCTGTGGCCGCTGTCGCGCGCCGGCTTCCCGAAGCAGTTCCTCGTGCTGTCGGGCAACCAGAGCCTGTTCCAGCAGGCGGTGCAACGCGTCGAAAGCCTCGGCGCCGCCGACATCGCGGTGCAGGCGCCGCTCATCGTCGGCAACGAGGAGCACCGCTTCCTCGTGCTCGACCAGCTGCGCGAGTTGCGCACCGATCCCGCCGCCGTCGTGCTCGAGCCGCAAGGCCGCAACACCGCGCCCGCGATGACGCTCGCCGCACTTGCCGGCATCGAGAACGGGCAGGACCCGATCCTCGTCGTGACCGCCGCCGACCACGTCGTCACCAAGCCCGCGGCCTTCACCGCGGCGCTGCAGCGGGCCGTGCGCGCCGCCGCCGACGGCGCCATCGTCGTCCTCGGCATCACGCCCGACCGCCCCGAGACCGGCTACGGCTACATCCGCAGCACGCCCGACGGCAAGGTCGCGCAGTTCGTCGAGAAGCCCGACCTGGCCACCGCCGAGCACTACCTGCGCGAAGGCCAGTACCTGTGGAACAGCGGCATGTTCGTGCTGAAGGCCTCGGTGTGGCTGGCCGCGCTGGAGCACTTCCGCCCCGACATCGCCGCCGCCACCCGCGCCTCGTGGGCCGCGCGCAGCAGCGATGCGAAGTTCGTGCGCCCCGGCAAGGCCGAGTTCGCCGCGGTGCCGTCCGAATCGGTCGACTACGCGGTGATGGAACGCTGCCCCGGCAGCCCCTTCGACATCCGCATGGTCGCGCTGGACGCCGGCTGGAACGACCTGGGCGCCTGGGACGCGGTCTGGCAGGTGGCCGACAAGGACGGCCGCGGCAACGCGAGCGTCGGCGACGTGTTGCTGCAGGACAGCGACAACACGCTGGTGCATGCCACCAGCCGGCTGGTCAGCGTGATCGGCCTGAGCGACGTGGTCGTCGTCGAGACGCCCGATGCGGTGATGGTCAGCGACCGCGCCCGCAGCCAGGAGGTCAAGAAGATCGTCGGCGAGCTCGGCGCGCGCGGCCGCGGCGAGCACAACCTGCACCGCAAGGTGCATCGCCCCTGGGGCTGGTACGACAGCATCGACTCCGGCGCGCGCTTCCAGGTCAAGCGCATCCTGGTCAACCCGGGCGCCTCGCTGAGCCTGCAGATGCACCACCACCGCGCCGAACACTGGATCGTCGTCTGCGGCACCGCCGAGATCACCAACGGCGACAAGGTGATGATCCTCACCGAGAACCAGAGCACCTACATTCCCCTCGGCCAGACGCACCGGCTCGCGAACCCCGGCAAGGTGCCGCTGGAAATCATCGAAGTCCAATCGGGCTCGTACCTCGGCGAGGACGACATCGTCCGCTTCGAGGACACCTACGGGCGAACCAAGTAAAGACAGGGATCCTTTCATGACCATCCTCGTGACCGGCGGTGCCGGCTTCATCGGCAGCAACTTCGTGCTGGACTGGCTGGCGCAGAGCGACGAGACCGTCGTCAACCTCGACGCGCTGACCTATGCCGGCAACCTCGAGAACCTCGCGTCGCTGAACGGCAACCCTCGCCATGTGTTCGTGAAGGGCGACATCTGCGACCGCGCGCTGGTCGACGCGACGCTCGCGCAGCACCGGCCGCGGGCGATCGTGCACTTCGCCGCCGAGAGCCACGTCGACCGCAGCATCCACGGCCCCGGCGCGTTCATGCGCACCAACATCGACGGCACCTTCACGCTGCTCGAAGCCGCGCGCGGCCTGTGGAGCACGCTCGAGGACGAGGCGAAGGCGGCGTTCCGCTTCCACCACGTCAGCACCGACGAGGTCTACGGCTCGCTGTCGCCGACCGACCCGGCCTTCGCCGAGACCAAGGGCTTCGAGCCGAACAGCCCCTACTCGGCCAGCAAGGCGGCCAGCGACCACTTGGTGCGCGCGTGGCACCACACGTACGGCCTACCGGTCGTCACCACGAACTGCAGCAACAACTACGGGCCGTACCACTTCCCCGAGAAGCTGATCCCGCTGATGATCGTCAACGCGCTGGCGGGCAAGGCACTGCCGATCTACGGCGACGGCCAGAACGTGCGCGACTGGCTGTACGTGCGCGACCACGCGAGCGCGATCCGCGCGGTGCTGGCGGGCGGGCGCGTCGGCGAGACCTACAACATCGGCGGCTGGAACGAGAAGACCAACCTGGAGATCGTCCACACGATCTGCGCGCTGCTCGACGAGTTGAAGCCCGATGCGGCCGGCTCGTACAAGCGCCTGATCACCTACGTGAAGGACCGCCCGGGCCACGACCGCCGCTACGCGATCGATGCGCGCAAGGTCGAGCGCGAGCTCGGCTGGCGCCCGGCCGAGACCTTCGACACCGGCATCCGCAAGACGGTGCAGTGGTACCTCGACAACGCCGGCTGGGTCGCCAACGTGCAGAGCGGCGGCTACCGCGACTGGGTCGCGAAGAACTACGGCGAGGCGGCGGCCGCATGAAGATCCTGTTGCTCGGCAAAGGCGGCCAGGTCGGCTGGGAGTTGCAGCGCGCCCTGGCGCCGCTCGGCGAGCTGACCGCGCTCGATTTCGACACGCCGGGTGCGCTGAAGGCCGACTTCTCGAGGCCCGACACGCTGGCCGCGACGGTGCGTGCGGTGAACCCGGACGTGATCGTCAATGCCGCGGCGCACACCGCGGTCGACAAGGCCGAGGGCGAGCCGGCGCTGGCACGCGCGATCAACGCGACCGGCCCCGGCGTGCTGGCGCGCGAGGCGGCGGCGCTCGGCGCCTGGCTGGTGCACTACAGCACCGACTACGTGTTCGACGGCAGCGGCCACGCGCCGCGCCGCGAAGACGCACCGACCGGCCCGCTCAGCGTCTACGGCCAGACCAAGCTCGAGGCCGAGGAGCTGATCCGCGGCAGCGGCTGCAAGCACCTGATCCTGCGCACCAGCTGGGTCTACGCCGCGCGCGGCGGCAACTTCGCGCGCACGATGCTGCGGCTGGCCGGCGAGCGCGACAAGCTGACGGTGATCGACGACCAGATCGGCGCGCCGACCGGTGCCGACCTGCTGGCCGACGTCAGCGTGCACGCGCTGCGCGCCGCGATGGCCGACGCGAAGCTCGCCGGCACGTACCACGCGGTGGCCGCCGGCGAAACCAGCTGGCACGGCTATGCGCGCTTCGTCATCGAATGGGCGCGTGCGCGCGGCCACGCGATCAAGGTGGCGCCCGAGGCGATCGAGCCGGTGCCGACCACCGCGTTCCCGACGCCGGCGAAGCGCCCGCTGAATTCGCGGCTGTCGTGCGACAAGCTGAACCAGGCCTTCGGGCTGCGCATGCCGGCGTGGCAGGCCGGCGTCGAACGCATGCTCACTGAAGTGCTGGGCTGACAACACTCGTTTGGGAGAACATATGAACCGCAAAGGCATCATCCTCGCCGGGGGCTCCGGTACCCGGCTGCACCCGGCGACGCTCGCGCTGAGCAAGCAGCTGATCCCGGTGTACGACAAGCCGATGATCTATTACCCGCTCAGCGCGCTGCTGCTGGCCGGCATCCGCGAGATCCTGATCATCAGCACGCCGCAGGACACGCCGCGCTTCCAGCAGCTGCTGGGCGACGGCCGGCAGTGGGGTCTCGACCTGACCTACGCGGTGCAGCCGAGCCCGGACGGCCTCGCGCAGGCCTTCCTGATCGGTGAGCAGTTCCTGGCCGGCGCGCCGAGCGCGCTGGTGCTGGGCGACAACATCTTCTACGGCCATGACCTGGGCACCCGGCTGACGGACGCGGCCACGCGCACCAGCGGCGCGACGGTGTTCGCCTACCCGGTGACGGATCCGGAGCGCTATGGCGTGGTCGAGTTCAACGACCAGGCGCAGGCGATCAGCCTCGAGGAGAAGCCGAAGCAGCCGAAGAGCCGTTATGCGGTGACGGGCCTGTACTTCTACGACGAGAAKGTCGTGTCGTATGCGAAGAGCCTGAAGCCGAGCCCGCGCGGCGAGCTGGAGATCACCGACCTGAACCGGCTGTACCTCGAGGCCGGCACGCTCGAAGTGCAGATCTTCGGCCGCGGCGACGCGTGGCTCGACACCGGCACGCACGATTCGCTGCTGGAGGCGAGCGCCTTCATCCAGACGCTCGAGAAGCGGCAAGGCCTGAAGGCCTGCTGCCCCGAGGAGATCTGCTGGCGCAAGGGCTGGATCACGTCGGCGCAGCTCGAAGCGCTGGCCAAGCCCTTGGCCAAGAGCGGCTACGGCCAGTACCTGCTGCAACTGATGCACGACAAGGTGTTCTGATGAAGGTCATCAAGACAGAGATTGCCGACGTGCTGGCGTTCGAGCCGAAGGTGTTCGGCGATGCGCGCGGCTTCTTCATGGAGAGCTACAACGGCCGCGTCTTCGCCGAGGCGGTCGGGCGCGAGACCGTCTTCGTGCAGGACAACCATTCGCGCTCGGCGCGCGGGGTGCTGCGCGGGCTGCACTTCCAGTACGCGCCGCATGCGCAAGGCAAGCTGGTGCGGGTGACGAGCGGCGCGGTGTTCGATGTCGCGGTCGACATCCGCCGCGCGAGCCCGACCTTCGGCCGCTGGGTGGGCATGGAGCTGAGCGCCGAGAACAACCGGCAGCTGTGGATCCCGCCCGGCCTGGCGCACGGCTTCCTGGTGCTGAGCGAGACGGCCGACTTCCTCTACAAGACGACCGACTACTACGCGCCGAAGGAAGAGGGCTGCGTGCGCTGGGACGATCCCGAGCTCGGGATCGCCTGGCCCGACGTCGGTGGCGCGCCGCAGCTGTCGGCCAAGGACGCGGCGGCGTTGCCGCTGCGGGAAGCGAGGCTCGAATGACGAAGGCGATGATCCTCGCGGCCGGCCAGGGCACGCGCGTGCGTCCGCTGACGCGCGACCTGCCGAAGCCGATGGTGCCGATCCTCGGCAAGCCGGTGATGGAGTACCTGATCGAGCACCTGGCGCGCTATGGCGTGCGGCAGATCATGGTCAACGTCGCGTTCAACCACCGCAAGATCGAGAGCCATTTCGGCGACGGCCACCGCTGGGGTGTCGAGATCGGCTATTCGTACGAAGGCGTGCGCGAGCACGGCGAGATCGTGCCGAAGCCGATGGGTTCGGCCGGCGGCATGAAGAAGATCCAGGATTTCTCCGGCTTCTTCGACGAGACGACCATCGTGCTGTGCGGCGATGCACTGATCGACCTGGATTTCGGCGCGGCGCTGTTCGAGCACCGCAGCAAGGGGGCGTTGGCGAGCGTGGTGACGCTGGACGTGCCGCGCAGCGAGGTGCAGAACTACGGCATCGTGAAGTGCGACAAGGACGGCCATGTCGAGTCGTTCCAGGAGAAGCCGAAGCCGGAGGAGGCGCACAGCACGCTGGCCTCGACGGGCATCTACATCTTCGAGCCGTCGGTGCTCGATCTCGTGCCGAGCGGCGCGGTGTTCGACATCGGCAGCCAGCTGTTCCCGCTGATGGTGGAGCGCCAGCTGCCGTTCTATGCGCAGAGCCGCTTCTTCAACTGGATCGACATCGGGCGCGTCAGCGACTACTGGAGCGTGCTGCAACGGGTGCTGCGCGGCGAGGTGGCGCAGATGGACATGCCGGGGCGCGAGGTGCGGCCGGGCGTGTGGGTGGGGCTGAACACGCGGGTGCCGTGGGACGAGGTGACGATCAACGGGCCGGTGTACATCGGCTCGGGCGTGGAGATCGAGCCGGGCGTGACGATCCAGGGGCCGACGTGGATCGGCACGGGCAGCCACCTGCGGCGCAACTCGAAGGTGGTGCACAGCGTGCTGTTCGAGTACACGCGGATCGGTGAGGGGCAGACGTTCACGGACATGATCGTGGCGCCTTTGTACTGCGTGGATCGCAAGGGCAAGACGTTCTACCAGGGCGACGAGGAATGCACGCTGCGTTGGTCTGACGCACGGGCTTGAGTCTTCTGGTTCTGCGCGTCGCGGCGCGGCGCGGCGGGTGAGGGGATGGGCTGGGGGCTCAGCCTCGGCGGTCGGCCCTGGCGGGCCGACTCCACGAAGAAGCTCGGCTTCGGGGGTGCATCGCCAAACTCCCTCCGCTCACTGCGTTCGCTGTGGTCAAACAGTGGCGATGAGCATGTCTACGAAGCGCGCTGGCGCGCGCCACCCCCGAAACCAAGCTTCTTCGTCRCCTCAGAAGTCGCCCCCAACCCATCCCCTCACCCGCCGCGCCGCTMARCACCACCAGCTCTTGTTGGGGGGAAAAGATTGAAGTGACCGACGAGCGTGCTGGCGCTCGCATGCCTTGTCCATCATTTGTTCGCTTGTCACCGCCGMAGKASCRGRGCGGTGGCACAAAGGCGCGGGTGGGGAGGCTGTGGCGCGCCAATAAGGAGGGGGCGCCGGAGCTGGCTGGTTTCATRGCCCGCGTGCGCAGCACGCTTCGTGMACTGACTGTCGCCCACTGTTTGACCACAACGAACGAAGTGAGTGGCGGGAGTTTGGGCGACGGGCCATGAAATCAGCCAGCGCAGGGGAGTCAGCGCCCCGCCAGGGGCGATGACCGCACCCGACGGCGCGCCACAGCCTCCCCACCCGCGCCTTTCCGCGCAGCAACCGCACGAGAACGAAAAAGGCCTCGCAGTTTGCGCTGCGAGGCCTTTCGTCAGAGCCTCAACTGAGGCCCGAACCTTACTCTTGCGGACGACGGCGGCGCGACACGAACACGATCGCGCCCAGGCCGGCCAGCAGCATCGCGTACGTCGCCGGCTCCGGAACGGCCGTGACGGTGATGTTCTGCAGCGCCAGGCTGAACTTCTGCGGGTACACGCCCAGCAGCGCGAAGATCAGGAAGCTGTCGCCGCCTGCCTTCGTCACGAACGAGTACGTGTTCCAACCGGTCGTCTTCGTCGAGTCGGACAGCTGGTCGAACGTGCCCGGGCCCTTCTGGCTGTCGAACAGGAACGCGAAGTCCAGCGTGCGGTCCAGCGGACCACCCGTCTTCTCCGCTTCATATTGGAAGCTCACGTTGTACAGCCCCGGCGCGAGGTTGTCGAACACCTCGTAGCAGAAGCTCTGACCCAGCTTGCTCTTCAGCGRATCGTCGCAGCTCTCGCTGCTGGCGAACGCCGACCCGGTCGCGAAGGTCATCGCGGTCAGGGCCAGTGAAACTAGAAACTTCTTCATGGATACCTCCTGGTGATTAGGTGCTTTCCCGTATGCAAGACACACGCCACTTTCAGATCCCATCCCCAGTTCAAGGGGGGTCGATCGAGGCGCACAGGGCAAGAGGCAGCCGGCATGCCCAGCCGGCTTCACTTCGAACCGCTCTTTGCCCCTCAAAAGCGGCCGAATTTGCCGCAGCAACTACCTTTCGGCAGCCCAAGCTTGCCGATTTCCGCCCTGTATCGCTTCGTTACTGCTTGCAAGTGGCTGCAAACTGCCTTCAAGTCGACACATCAGCATGGTCCATGCCTGGGCGAATTTCCCTGGCGTGGTGCAATGCAGCATGAATTCAGGGCGCCGCGGCACATCGCGTCACGCCATCCGACAAGGCGTCGGACTCAGCGCAGGCTGACCTGCCCGGAACAGCTCCCGGTGGTCGCGCTGTAGGGGTAGGTGATCGTCAGGTTGTCGCCGACGATCTGACGGCGTTCGTGGCCCACGTTGCACGCGAACTGCAGGCTGCGCAGCGGCTGCCACGCGATGCCGAGGCCGTAGGTGGTGGTGTTGTCCTCGCCCTCGGCCGGCGCGGTCACGCCGTTGGCGATGAAGGCGTTGTCCAGCTTGCGCCGGGTGTAGCCGCCCTGTGCGGTGAGCTGGATCTTCGCGGTCGCGTCCCAGCGCGCCTTCAATTGCAGGCCGTGACTGACCCGCGTGTCGCTCGAATCGATCTCGTTGAGCGCCGTGCCGAAGGTGCTGCTGCCCACGCTGCTGTCGCGCGAGAGCTGCGTGTCGAAGTTCAGCTTGCCGGTGGCCTGCCAGTTCCAGCCGAGCGCGCCGGTCCAGGTGTTCGTGTCGCGCTGCGATTGCACCGAATGGTTCTCGCGCGTCACGCTGACACGCGCATTCAGCGTGCTCAGGCCATTCGGCTTCGCGAGCAGGCTGAGGTCGACGTCGTTGCGGCGGAACACATCCGGCTCGACGCCGAAGTTCGGGAAACGCCCCTCGGTGTGCCGGCCGCCGAGCCGCACGCTCAGCGCATCGGAGTCGGCCCAGCGCACGCCGGCGTTCACCGTCTGCTGGCGCACGTCGCGGTTGTCGAACTCCGCGGCCGAATAGCGGCTCTGGTTGCCGGCCCAGCCGCCCTCCAGCGTCCACGCGGTGACGACGCCCACACGCACCTGCAGCCCGGCGCCCGTCGTGCGCAGCTGGTTCTTGCCGGTGTAGCGGTTCTGGCTGTCGAGGTCATAGCGGTACAGGCTGCTGCGCTGCTCGGCCGTCAGTTCGCCCGACACGCGCTCGATGGTCGACCAGTCGAGCCGCGCCGACAGCCGGTGGTCGGTGTTGTTCAGCTGCGTGTTGTTCTTGTAGCGGTTGATGTTGGCTTCGAGCCCGGCCGTGAAACGCTGCCGGCCGAACGGCTGGTCGATCGCGGCACGCAGCCCGGTCGACGACACCGCATCGCGCGCCGCCGGCTCGCCATCGGGCGCGCGGAACAGGTTGTTGTCGGCCGAGATGGCCTGGCTGATGCCGAACACGTACGGATCGGATTCGTCACCGGCATGGACGGCGCCGGCGAAGCCGGTCAGGACAAGAACAGCAACCGAAGAACGACGCATAGGTACACCAAATACAAAAGAACGATCAAGCAACGCCCGCGGAACCGGCTTCGCCCGGCCGCCGGGTGGCGCCCCTCGGGGGCAGGAGCGAAGCGACTGGGGGGCCCACATCAATATGCGTTGCGGTCGAAGAGGACGAGCCGCACGGTGCGCACGATGATCATCAAGTCCAACCCGATCGACCAGTTGCGCAGGTACTCCAGGTCGTACTCGACGCGCGCGGCCATCTTGTCCAGCGTGTCGGTCTCGCCGCGAAAACCGTTCACCTGCGCCCAGCCGGTGATGCCCGGGCGCACCTTGTGCCGCACCATGTAGGCCTGGATCATCTTGCGGTACTGCTCGTTGTGCGCCACCGCATGCGGGCGCGGCCCGACGATGCTCATGCGCCCCTGCAGCACGTTGATCAGCTGCGGCAGTTCGTCGAGCGAGGTCTTGCGGATGAACGCGCCGAACGGCGTGATGCGCGCATCGCCGCGCGTGGCCTGCTTCACCACCGCGCCGTTGTCCTGCGTCGTCATCGAGCGGAACTTGTAGACCTCGATCTCCTCGCCATCCAGCCCGTTGCGCTTCTGGCGGAAGATCACCGGCCCGGGCGAACTCAGCTTCACGCCGATCGCCAGCGCCGCCATCACCGGCGAGATCAGCAGCAGGATCAGCGACGCCAGCACGATGTCGCTGAATCGCTTGACCAGGTCGTTGGTGCCGGTGAACGGCGACTCCAGCAGGCTCACCACCGGCACGCCGGCCATGTCCTGCAGGCGCCCCTGGATCACGCTGACGCCGAACACGTCGGGCGCGTAGTACACCGAGGCGGTCGTGTCCTGCAGCGAGGCCAGCAGGTTCACGATGCGCGGCTGCGACGTCAGCGGCAGCGTGATGTAGACATCGCGCACACCGTGGCGGCGCACCCACTCGGCCAGGTCCTCGAAGCGGCCCTTCACATGCTCGCGCGCATCAGGGTGCAGGCGATCCGGCGAACGGTCCTCGAAGAAGCCGACGAAGTCCTGCCCGAACGAACTGCGCGCCTTCAGCGACTCCAGCACCTTGGCCCCGAGCGGCCCGGCCCCCACCACCACCGCGGGTCGGCGGTATTCCGGCCGCAGCGCCAGGCGCCGCAGCGCCTCCTTGCCCCCGCGCACCGCGATCCATTGCACGACCGGCGTCAGCCCGGCCCACCAGGCCAGCACCCGCCACTCGAAGAACTTCAGGCTGTCGGTCGCATAACCGCACAGCACCAGGATGCCCAGCAGCGCGATCCACGCGCTGAGGATGTCGATGGCCGCGTTCAGGCTGCGGTCCTTGAAGCGGTTCACGCCGGGGAAGCTCAACACCAGCACGAGCATGCACAGCGTCAGTGCCGGCCGCTCGACCGGCTCGTCGAACACGCTGCTGACGGCGAGATAGCACAGCACCGTCAGCAACGGCTCCATCACCGCGGCGATGAAGGAGGTGACGGAGGGCGGTGCTCCGAGGAACAACTGCCTATGGCTGCGTTCTTCGAACATGGGGGAGGTCCGTTGGAAATTTCACGAACCTCCCACGCACGAGGCGTGCCAACTTGCCCGCGCGCTGTAACTGAATTTCTCTCGCCGCGCCAGAGGGTGAATACGGGCGACCTTCCTGTCAGAAAGCCCGGTTCCGGTCACCGTTGGACACAGGTGACCGGTAGATTCGACAAGCTTTTATCCGACACACGTCCGGTTCTTACCGGTTCGCTTCGCCTCGTAGAGCGCTTCGTCGGCGCGTTCGAGCGCGGCCTCGATGGCCTCGCCCTGCCGGTACAGCGTGACGCCGGCCGAGAAGGTGACGAAGACCTGGCGCTGCTCGTGCATGAAGAGCCCGCCGGACAGCGAGCGCTGCAGGCGCGTCAGGATCTGCTCGCCCTCCTGCACCGGGGTGTCGGGCAGCAGCACGACGAACTCCTCGCCGCCGTAGCGCGCCACCATGTCGGTCGGGCGCAGCGCCTTGCTGACCACTTCGGCCAGCGACTTCAGCGCGATGTCGCCGGCCGCATGGCCCAGCTCGTCGTTCAGGCGCTTGAAGTTGTCGACGTCCAGCAGGCCGATCGACAGCTCGGTCTGGCCGCGCTCCATGCGTGCCTTCTCGGCGTCGAAGGCCTGCATCAGGCCGCGGCGGTTGGCGATCTGCGTGAGCTGGTCGGTCGACACCTCTTCCGACAGCCGCCGCAGCTCGCCTTCGAGCTCGGCCACGCGCTCGGACAGGCCGACCGCCTTCGCATGCTCCGACTCGAGCCGGCCCTGCGCCTGGCTGACCAGCGACTGCACGGTGCGGCTCTCCTCGACCATCTCGCGCACGACGCCGGCCAGGCTCTCGAGCGAATCGGCCTTCTCGATGGTGTCGGCATAGCGGCCGACGCTCTCGTGGAAGCGGCCGGTATGCTGGCCCAGCTCGCCCAGCTCGCTGAGCATGCGGTTGATCAGCAGCTTCAGCGCGTCGCGGGCGCGCGCCCTGTCCTCGCGCAGCTGGTGCTGGCGCTGGCGGGTGTGGCCCAGCAGCTCGCTGACCGAGCGCACGCTGCGCGCGGTCAGGCCGCCGTCGATCTGCAGCTTCATCGCGTCGACCTGGCCGCGCGCCCAGCTGTCGTCCTCGGCCAGCTCGGCCAGGCTCGCGGTGAGCTCCTGGCACAGCCCGCTCAGCTGGTCGACGAAGTGATGGCGGTGCGCCAGCATGCGGCGCGCGCGCTCGCACAGCGCGTCGAACTCGTCGGCCTGCAACGCCGTCGGGCCCGGTTCTTCGAGCTGCGCGAGCAGTTCGGCCAGCTGGCGCGACAGCTCGGCGCTCGGGGCCGGCGGCGGCGGCAGCGCGAGTTGCACGGTGCCGCTCAGGCCGTCGGCGACGCGTTGCCACAGCGGGAAGGCCACATCGGCCGGCACGGGCTCGGCACCGGGTGCGGACGATGGCGCGGCCGGCGGCAGCGCATCGAGCGGCGCCGGGTGCGTGAGGCTGTCGTCGGCATCGACCATGTCGTCGACCGTGTCGCTCTCCCAGCTGCCCATCAGCTGGCCCAGCCGCTGCTGCAGCCGCTGCACGTCGCTGCGGCTGCTCGACAGCACCCGCTGCAGGCTGTCCTTCTTGCGCGCCGCGGTCCAGTTGCGCCCGCCGCGCTCGACGCCACGGGTGATGCGCTCGATCAGGCCGGCGAGCGCCGCGGCCTGGGCGGCGCTGTCGACCGCCGAGGTGGCGGCCGC
This sequence comes from Rhizobacter sp. P1_G5, assembly GCF_056405435.1. Taxonomy (NCBI): domain Bacteria; kingdom Pseudomonadati; phylum Pseudomonadota; class Betaproteobacteria; order Burkholderiales; family Sphaerotilaceae; genus Rhizobacter; species Rhizobacter sp. P1_G5. The sequence continues at coordinate 16,637 of NZ_JBFUCB010000061.1, forward strand.
CGCGGCAGGCGGGGTGCGCGCCGCCGTCGGCTGGACGCCGGATTCAAGCTGGTAGGCCCGGGCGTAGTTCTCGGGCGTCGGCTCCAGCTTGTCGACCACGAGGCGGCGCAGCGCGGCCT
>NZ_JBFUCB010000062.1:0-16628 GCF_056405435.1 Rhizobacter sp. P1_G5
ATCAGCACCGCCGGCATCCGTGGCCTGAACAGCGACCAGTTCGCAGCCCTCACCTCGGACCAGGTGGCATCGCTGACGACCGCGCAAGTGGGCGCACTGACGACCACCCAGCTGTCTTCGCTGAGCTCCGACTCGCTGAACGCGCTGAGCACCGCCCAGTTCGCGATCCTGTCGACGACGCAAGTGGCTTCGCTGACCTCCGACCAGATCCCGCACCTGGAATCGTCGGACCTGCGTGCCATCAGCACCTCGGCCATCGCCAACATGAGCACGGCGCAGATCGATGCGCTGAGCTCCGACCAGATGGGCCAGCTGACGGTGGCCCAGGTGGCGGCGATGACGACCGCGCAACTGAGCAACCTGGTCACCGACGACCTGAACGCCTTCGGCACCGCGCAGTGCGCGGCGCTGTCGACGGCCCAGGTGACGTCGCTGACGGCCAGCCAGATCGCCGGCCTGCAATCCGACGACCTGCGTGCGCTGACCACCGCGCACTATGCGGCACTGACCACGGCCCAGGCGCATGCGCTGACGACCGACCAAATGCCGAACCTGGAATCGGCCGACCTGCGCGCGCTGAGCACCAACGCGATCCGCGCGCTGGACTCCGACCAGCTGGCGGCGCTGACCTCCGACCAGATGGCGGCACTGACCACCGGCCAGGTGGCGGCGCTGACGGCCAGCCAGGTCGGCACGCTGACCACGGACGACCTGAACGCGCTGACGACCAGCCAGTTCGCGGTCTTCTCGTCGGCCCAGGTGCAGACGCTCACCTCCGACCAGATGGCCGGCCTGCAGACCGACGACCTGCGTGCGCTGAGCACCGCGGCGCTGCGTTCGCTGAGCACCGCCCAGCTGGATGCGATGGGTTCCGACCAGTTCGGTGCGCTGACCACGGCGCAGGTCGCTTCGCTGACCACGACGCAGATCTCCAGCCTGTCGAGTGACGACCTGAACGCGCTGACCGGCACGCAGTTCGCGGCGCTGACCACGGCGCAGTCGGCTTCGCTGACGGCGTCGCAGATCGGCACGATGGCCACCGACGACCTGCAGGCGCTGACCACGGCGCACTATGCGTCGCTGTCGGCGACCCAGGTGCTCGGCATCACGACCGACCAGATCTCGGTGATCGAGACGCAGGACCTGCGTGCGCTGACCTCGACCTCGCTGCGCGCCCTGACGGATGCGCAGCTGGGCGAACTGACCACGACGCAGCTCTCCTCGCTGGGCGGCCAGGTCAGCAACCTGACGACCTCGCAGATCTCGCACTTGGCCACCGACGACCTGAACGCGTTCACCGCCTCGCAGTTCCTGGTGATGAACACGGCGCAGATCCAGTCGCTGACGGTCACGCAGATCGGCAACCTGGAAACCGCGGACCTGCGTGCACTGAGCACGGCCGCGATCCAGTCGCTGACGACCGACCAGGTCCAGGCCATCACGACCGACACCTTCCAGGCGCTGAGCGCGACGCAGATCGCCGCGTTCACCACCGCCCAGGTGCATTCGCTGACGACCGACCAGGTCATCGCGCTGACGACCACGCAGACGATGGCGCTGGAGACCCAGGACATCGCGGCGATGTCGATGACGCAGATCGCGGCCTTCGAAGGGCAGGACATCGCGGTGATGTCGTCACCGCAGCTGGATGCCTTCATGGCGGCCTCGCCGATCGTGCTGGACCTGAACGGTGACGGCGTCTCGACGGTGTCGGCGGCGCACGGCGTCAACTTCGACCTGAACGCCACCGGCCATGCCAACAAGGTGGGCTGGGCCTCTTCGACGGACGGCATCCTGGTGATGGATCGCAACGGCGACGGCAAGATCAACGACGGCACCGAGCTGTTCGGCGTCGCGACCGTGAAGGCCGACGGCACCCGCGCCGGCAACGGTTACGAGGCCATGAAGATCGAGGACACGAACCACGACGGCAAGCTGAGCGCCACGGACGCGAACTTCGACAAGCTGAAGGTGTGGGTCGATGCCAACCAGGACGGCATCTCCGAGGCGGGCGAGCTGAAGGGCCTGGCCGATTTCGGGATCGTCTCGCTGGACCTGCATGCCGCGAGCGGCACGACGGTGCAGAACGGCAACCTGCTGGGCCTGGTGTCGAGCTACACGACGGCCGACGGCGCCAAGCACGACATGGCGGACGTGTGGTTCGGCAAGGCCGCGGCGACCGATGCCACGGCAGCCAAGGAACTGCCGGTGCAGCTGGCCGATGTGCTGGCGGCGCCGACGGCCGACGTGCTGGGCGGCAGCAGCGCCCCGACGGTGGCGGCGACGCAGACCACGGCGCATGCCGCGGTGCACGTCGACCACAAGCTGCTGGCCGACGACGAGCACCTGAAGAACATCGGCCCGCTGATCTGATCACGGCAACCGATGGCGCGGCACGCACTCCCTGAAGTGCGTGCCGCGCAGTCACGCGAGTCACCCGCACCCCTGAACGCATGAAATTCGGCTTCGTCAAGTGGTTGGTGAGCAAGCTGCTGCCCTCGGCCTGGCGGGACCTGTTCTCGTCCGACGGCGGCAGCGGCGGCTCGACCGCGCCGACGACGCCGGCCACCCCGACGTCCAGCACCGGCGCGCTGACCGATGCCCAGGTGCAGGCGCTGACGACGGCGCAGATCGCCGGCATGACGACGGCCGAGCTGAACGCGCTGACGACCGCGCAGTTCGCGATGCTGTCGGCGACGCAGGCGGGTGCGATCACGACCACGCAGGCGGCCAACCTGGAGACGGCCGACCTGCGCGCGCTGACCACCGCCGCGATCCGCGGCTGGAGCAGCGCGCAACTCGCGGCGCTGACGACGCAGGAGATCAGCCTGCTGACCACCGTGCAGGTGGCGGCGCTGACGCCGGCGCAGATCGCCGCGCTGTCGACCACCTCGCTGAACGCGATGACGACGGCCGAGTTCGCCGCGCTGAACAGCGCGCAGGCCGCGGCGTTGACCACGCAGCAGATCTCGCACCTGGAGAGTGCCGACCTGCGGGCGCTGACCACGGCGGCGTTGCGCGGAATGTCGGCCGCGCAGCTCGACGCACTGACCACCACGCAAGTGACGCAACTGAGCACCGCCCAGCTGGGTGCGCTGACGACCGCGCAGTTCGACGGGCTGCTGCCGACGCAGATCGGCGCGCTGACCACCGCGCAGGTCGCCACGCTGACGGTGGCGCAGGTGGCGATCCTCGGCACCGACGACCTGCAGCAGATGTCGACGCAGCAGTTCGCCGCCCTCAACTCGGCGCAGGCCGCGGCGTTGAGCGGCGCGCAGCTGGCCGCATTGCCGACGGCCGACTGGGCGGCGCTGACGACAGCGGCGATCCGCAGCATCGACCCGACGGCGCTGGCCGCGGTGACGACCGATGAGATCGCCGCGCTGACCACCGCACAGGCCTCGGTGTTGAATTCCGCGCAGATCGCAGCGCTGTCGACCGACCAGGTCGCGGCGATCGAGACGGCCGACCTGCGCGCGCTGAGCTCGGCCGCGTTCCGTGCCCTGAGCGCGTCGCAGATCGACGCGCTGACCTCGATGCAGCTCGCGGGGCTGACCAGCGCGCAGATCGCATCGCTGACGCCGGCGCAAGTGGGCTCGTTCAACACCGACGACCTGACGGCGCTGAGCACGGCGCAGTTCGCGGCGCTTTCGTCGGCCCAGGTGGCGGCCTTGTCGGCCACGCAGGTGGCAGCGCTCGAGACGGCGGATTGGGCGGCGATCAGCACCGCCGCGATCAAGGGGCTGGCGGCCAGCTCGGTCGCCACGCTGACGACCGCCGAGATCGCCGCGCTGACGACGGCCCAGGCCGCTGCGCTGACTGCCACGCAGGCGGCGGCGTTGACGCCCGAGCAGATGCTGGCGCTGGAGACCAACGACCTGCGCGCGCTCAGCTCGGCCGCGTTCCGCGCACTGACGCCGGCGCAGGTGGAGGCGCTCGGCTCCGACCAGTTCGCGGCGCTGACGACGGCGCAGATCGGGTCGCTGACCGGACCGCAGATCGGTGCGCTGCACACCGACTACCTGAATGCGCTGACGACCACGCAGTTCGCCGCGCTGTCGACCGCCCAGGCGGCCGCGCTGACGGCCACCCAGGTGGCGGCGCTGGAGACGGCCGACCTGGCGGCGCTGAGCACCGGTGCGGTGCGGGCGCTGAGTGCCGCTGCGGTGGCCGCGCTGACGACCGACGAGATCGTGGCGATGAGCGCGGGGCAGTTCGCCGCGCTGACCAGCGCGCAGGCGGCGGGGCTGGATRCGTCGCAGGTGGCGGCGATGCAGCCGGGCGATCTTCGGGCGCTGGGCACGTCGGCTTTCCATGCGCTGGGCAGCGACCAGATCGCGGCCTTGAACACCGGCCAGTTCGTCGCGCTGTCGACGGCGCAGATCGTTGCGCTCGGCACCGAGCAGATCGCGGGCTTGAGCACCGACCACATCGCCGCGCTGACGACGGCGCAGATGGTGGCGATGGAGACGGCCGACATCGCCGCGATGTCATTGCAGCAGGTGGCGGCCTTCACGCCGGAGGACATCGGCGTGATGTCGGGCGCCCAGATCTCGGCGCTGCTGTCGGTGACGCCGATCGTGCTGGACCTGGCGGGCACCGGCATCCACACGACGTCGGCGAGCCAGGGCGTGAACTTCGACATCGCCGCGACGGGCAGTGCGGCGCGCAGCGGCTGGATCGCCGAGGGCTCGGCGCTGCTGGCGCTGGACCGCAACCACGACGGCGCGATCAACGACGGCAGCGAGCTGTTCGGCATCGGCACGCGGCTGGCCGACGGCACGCGTGCGGCCAACGGCTACGTCGCGCTGGCGCAGCTGGACGGCAACCACGATGGCGTGGTCAGCGCCGCGGACGCGAACTTCAAGGACCTGCGCGTGTGGGTGGATGCGAACCACGACGGCAAGACCGATGCGGGCGAGCTGAAATCGCTGGCCGACGTGGGCGTGGTGTCGCTGGACCTGCATGCACTCGCCGGGACGGCGGTCGACCACGGGAACCTGCTGGGCCTGGTGTCGAGCGTGACGATGAGCGATGGCTCGCAGCACCAGATGGCGGATGTGTGGTTCGCGAAAGAGAAGAACACGGCGCCGGCGGTGCAGCTCAGCGAGCTGCTGGCGGCGCCGGCCGGCGAGTTGCTGGCGCATGACGCTGCACCGCCGTCAACCACGGTCGCCGCGGCGGCTCTCAGCGCGGAGCAGCAGCGGCTGCTGGTCGAGGACGCGCAGCGCCACGGGCCGCTGATTTAAATCCCCTGCGGGGCAGTCCGCGGGTCTATGCTTGGCAGGCCCCAGCAGCACGGAGCCCGCGCCATGAAGCTGAATCTGAAACTCCCCCTGGCCTTCGGATTCACGCTCGCCCTGCTGCTGCTCGCGGCGCTGTTCGGCATCCGCCAGCTCGACCGCTCCCTCGCCGCCTACGACACCGTCATGCAGACCTACGTGGCGCACGAGCGCGCGGCGGCGGCCTTGGAGAACTCGTTCAAGACCCAAGTGCAGGAGTGGAAGAACACGCTGCTGCGCGGCAAGGATCCGCAGCAACTCGAGCGCTACTGGGGCGCGTTCCAGAAGGAAGAGAAGTCGGTGGCCGATGGCGCGGCGCGGCTGCGCGACACCTTGCCGGACGGCGAGACCCGCACGCTGGTCGAGCGCTTCCTGCAGGCGCATGCCCGCATGGGCGAAGGCTACCGGCAGGGTTACGCCGCCTTCACCGCGGCGGGCTTCGACCCGGCGGCCGGCGACAACGGTGTCAAGGGCATGGACCGCGAACCGGTGAAGCTGCTCGGCGACGCGGCGCAGCGCATTGCTGCGGAGAGCGCCGACATCGCAGCGCGCGCGGCGGCCGACGGCCGGCGGGCGATCCGGCTGAGCCTGGCGGTGATGTTCGGCGTGACGCTGCTGGGCGTGATCGTCGGCATCGGCGTGAGCCGGATGATCGTGCGCCCGCTGAACCAGGCGGTGGAGGTGGCCCAGGCGGTGGCCGGCGGCGACCTGACGGTGGCCGTGCGTCCGCGCGGCCGCGACGAGACCGCGATGCTGCTGACGGCCCTGGCCGAGATGCAGCAACAGCTGACCCGGCTGGTGCGCGGCGTGCGCGCAAATGCCGAGGGCGTTGCGACCGCCAGCACCGAGATCGCGCAAGGCAACAACGACCTGAGCCTGCGCACCGAGCGGCAGGCCGCGGCGCTGCAGCAGACCGCGTCGTCGATGGACGAGCTGGGCGCGGCGGTGCGGCAGAACGCCGACAACGCGGCGCAGGCCAGCCAGCTGGCGTCGGGTGCGAGCGGCGTGGCGCAGCGCGGCGGCGAGGTGGTGACCAACGTCGTGCAGACGATGAAAGGCATCCACGACAGCTCGAACCAGATCGCCGAGATCGTCGGCGTGATCGATGGCATCGCGTTCCAGACCAACATCCTGGCCTTGAATGCCGCAGTGGAGGCGGCACGCGCCGGCGAGCAGGGCCGCGGCTTCGCGGTCGTGGCCGGCGAGGTGCGTGCGCTCGCGCAGCGCAGCGCGGCAGCCGCGAAGGAGATCACCGCGCTGATCGGCACCAGCGTCGAGCGCGTGGCCCAGGGCAGCACGCTGGCCGACCAGGCCGGCTCGACGATGGACGAGGTGGTGGCGGCCATCCGCCGCGTGACGGACCTGGTCAGCGAGATCAGCGTGGCGACCAGCGAGCAAAGCACCGGCGTCTCGCAGGTCGGCACCGCGATCGCGCAGATGGATCAGGCAACGCAGCAGAACGCCGCGCTGGTGGAGGAAAGCGCGGCGGCGGCGGAGAGCCTCAAGCTGCAGGCGCAAAGGCTGGTGGAGGCGGTGGCGGTGTTTCGGTTGCCGGGGGTAGCGCAGAGTTGAAACGTCCACGCGGTCGAGTTGAGTGTGACTGGCGTTCCTGACACACGTGTCATTGGAACGCTCGCAGCGGATGCGTCACCTATGTGCACCGATGTTTACGAGACGCGCCATGCTGACTCCCTRCACTCAAACTGCTGGACTGTCCCCACTTCATTCGACTCGAGAGCCCACCAATTCGAATGCAAATCCGCTGGAAACCGATATTGCCGACCGCATTCATCAATGCCGCTCGGCAGCGCAAGTAGAGGGATCGCGACACTCATTCCGGCAGAGGCACGAGGAAAGAATCAAATCCTTGGTCGACGGCCTTGCCGTCAACACGCTGTGTCGGAGTGTTCTTGAATCTGCGCTTCATGACGGAGTACTGGACCTGCGCGCGCTGCCCACATCGATTCTCGACAAACTTCCTGCTGATCTCTGGAACGAATGGCGAGCCCTGGCGCTGTCGCAGGGACACGGCATGCAAGTGCGTACGACCGACCGCCGTAGAGGCTTCAGACACGCAACACCTGTCACGCTCCATCAGACCGACAAGCCACCTTTACGATCATTGTCACTGACGGCTGCCTCTTCCCACTTCGCCCGGGCAAGCCATCGCCCCCCCTGCGTTGCACCCACAGAAACAAGAGTCGCACCTGCAACACTTTCCATACTCAAGGCGGTCATTGTGGCAAACGATTGGGCAGAAAAGGTGCTCTATCGCGGAATCGCAAACTTGCGCGGCAGAAGATCAATGCCCGACCATCAGTTGGGCGAACGGATTCTGGCCGCAAGCACCCGAGAAGTGAGGGCAATCTTTGAGTCGTATACGAACAAACGAGATTTGACCATCCTCAACCAGGTCTGTCCGATAAATGCAAAATTTGGCTTTGGAAATTGCGGGGAGCTGAATCGTCTTGTTTTTCTGAAGTTGGCCGCTTTGCTTGAGGAAGGAAAGATCCCGGCCGACGTCATCATTCTGCACGGTCATATCGCGTACGATGACTCGCACGTCTTCAATATTCTCGCTCCACTCGAAGCTATGCAACGCGGATGCGTCGAAGATATCGTGATCGCAGACGCCTGGAAGGAGACCCCTATTCCGCAGGTTCTTGCAGGACTTCCAGAGGAATGGGGGAAATTCGTCGACAACTTCTCGGGTTGGAGTGAATCCACAGGTCATCACAGTGAATTCTCAGCATTCTTTGTCTATAAAAAAGAATGCCGCGACACGTTCAGCGCGCTGAGTCTGGTGAACAGGATTGATCAAATGAGCGAGTCGGAAAGGTTTTCAGATGGCGAGGCAGCCAACCTTCCGGATCGCCAAGACAATGAGCCATACAGATACTATGATGCGCCAACGGATTTACCCCTTTTCTCCAGTCAACTGGCTCCGCCCATATTCACCGATGGTTCAGAACGCCTTACCACCGATAAATTTGATCTCAACAGCTATTTCTGTCGAAAATTTTCAAAGCATGTCGATGGAAAAATCGGGCACAAGGAAGATTTTTCAACTGCGCTCCATCACCTATTGTCGGGCAACGCAGATCCTTTGATCAGGTGTCTGGACGCATACGAGTTCCCTGCAGATAGTATGGCATATCACGCCATTGGCCTGATTCGCCTTGGAATTGAAGGCGCAACTGAACAGCTAACCGCTCTCGCATGCTTGCTCAACCATTGCATCAACTCCGGAATAACTCGAAAGGCTGTTTGGTACCTGCACCTCGCCGAGGAACTTCTTGAAAAAATTGATGAAAACAAGATCGAGAGTTTTCCGGGAGCCGATTTATTCTCCTTCGAGACGCATTGCCCTCAAACCTGTCGCCTCGAAGCGCACGACTTTCTCAAAACTACGGAGTCTTTCAAGGTGATGGCGTCGCTCGCCGGGCTCGGGTGGAAAATCAAGCGCTGCACAAGGCTGTCCCCAGAGAATTTGAGCCCATCTGTTCGCGATGAACTCCGGCTCTTGATGTTCCGAATGATCTCAAGAAATAACATTGACGGCCTCGATCTCTTCGAGGCAATCATCGGTACAACAGGCATCCTTGAAGCAGACGAAAATATAGTACTGGTTGCCGCCCGGCTGAAGAACTGGGAGTTCGCGCTTTCTGCACTTGACAACAGCGTTGATGTCAATATGCCCCATGAGGGTGGCAGCATCTTCGCCTTGGCGATAACTCAAAGGGAAACCCACGCGGTACGTCAACTCCTGTCCCGCGCCGACATAGATCCGAATCGAGAACAACTGTCGGGCAGGAGGCCACTGGAGATCGCGATATCCAAGAATGCTGTTGACATAGCGAAGATGCTGTTCGAACGCAACGACATCTTCCTCACCCCTGCGATCACGAAAGCTGCGGCGGGGCTCGGTTTGCAGCCCCAAAGAAACTGAAGTGGCTGCATCAGCATCAATACATATCCGCCAACCGCAACGTATGCGCATTCCTCGAATCATCCACCGCCCGCACCACATGCCGCTCGTCGGCAATGGTCTGGAACAGGTCGATGCCCTTCGGGGCCTTGCCGCCCGCATCCTGGTCGCCACGGTACGAGATGCTTGAACGGGGCTGCCCGTTCATCATCTCGCCGTTGCACAGCGACAGGAACTCCCATGACGCCATCCGCGCCCCGGCCGCCCAGGCGTCGCCGTCCTGGATGTCGCCGTCGTCCACCGCCCGGCACATCACCGACATGTAGCCGCTGTCGACCCCCGGCGCGAAATTCGCCGGGTTCACGTCGGAGTGCGGGCAGTAGTAGCAGTCGATCGGCACCATCTTGAAGAAGCGGATCAGCGATTCCAGCATCGGCACCGAGTGGTACCAGAAGGTGTTGGTCTCGCGCTGCAGGTTGCCGCGGTGGTTGTATTCCAGCGTGTGGCCCTCGCGGCGCATCACGTTGGTCGACACGATCATCAGCCCGTTCTTCTTCAGCAGCGGCCGGATCCCCGCCAGCACGTGCATCGGCGAGAACACGTGGTACAGCACGCCCGACAGGTTGATGAAGTCGAAGCCGCCCTCGTCCTTCAGCTTCACGCTCAGGTCGTACAGCAGGCCGATCTGCCGGAAGTCGAAGTTCGCGCCGTAGATCGTCTTGATCGCGTTCATCTTCTTCTCGCAGTGCGGCAGCGCATCCGTCGCCAGCACGCGCTTCGCACCCTGGCGCGTCATCAGCGTCGGGATCAGGCCCTCCATGCTGCCGATGTCCAGGCAATCCATGCCCTGCAGGTTCGCGTTGCGCAGCAGCATGCGCGGCATCATCGGCACGCGCGGCATGTGCGTGCCCTTCGTGATCAGCCCCGGCGCGAGCTCGACGTTGTAGTACCACCAGTCGTTGGCCACCGATGCGATGAGTTCGTCGTGCATGTTCTCGTCTCCTGGTTTGTTGTTCACGGGTTTGTCGATTCCACCTGCCCGACGATCACCGCCGGGTTGCCGGCAATCACCGACAGCGGCGGTGCATCGAACTTCGGCGGCACCACCGTGCCGGCCGCGATCACGCTGCCGCGCCCGATGCGGCAGCCTTTCAGCAGCGTCACGCGGCTGCCGATGAAGACCTCGTCCTCGATCACCACCGGCCGCGGCTGCTGGTCCGGCAGGTGCCGCTGGCCGAGCGCGAGCTGGTGCGCGTTCGAATCGAGCACCTGGAACTCCGAGCCGATCAGGCAGCGCTGGCCGATGCGGATCGCCGCCCCTTCGGACACGATCACCGCGCGGTTGTTGATCACCGTGCCGTCGCCGATCTCGATCAGCGATTGCGGCGTGCGCGCCTCGATGTAGCTGCAGCCGTAGCTGCCCGGCGAACGCGGCACGCCGAACACCACCGTCGGCGCGAGGCGGATGCGGCCGGTGCCCTTGAACACCGTCGGCGTCATCAGGTTGACCGTGCGCGCAGCCGACGGCTGCTCCGGCGCCTGCAGCACCTCGACGATCGCCTTGTCGGACACATGGAAGAAGTAGTGCACCAGCAGCGCGCGCACCCAGCTCTCGAGCTCGAACGGGTTGCTCTTCGAGATCCAGGCCTTGWAGCGGTCGAGCTTCAGCATCATCGCGGCGTGCTCGCAGGCCTGCTCAGAAGCCGTGCGTCGCGAGGAAGTCGTTCCAGGCGGCGATGAAGCGCTCCTCGGCACCGGCCGCGCCCGCTGCCAGCTCGGGCAGCAGCGTGCAGAACGGCTGCATGTCGGGCTGGCTGCCGTAGCGCAGGTTCAGCGCCGGCTGGATGATGCGGCAGCACTGCTGCAGCAGCTCGCCGCTCAGGCGGCCGGTGCGGTGCCCGCCGACCGCCAGCGCGACGAAGCCCAGGTGCGCACCCTTCATGAACGGGCTGTTCACGTTCGACGAGTTCTGTCCCGCGCTGATGCGGRAGTAGCCCAGGTGATCCTGGATGTGGCACAGCGGGCGGCGGATGCTGGCCGCGACGAACGCGCCCAGGTCCCACAGCCCGGCGTACGACACGTCGCCGAGCGCAGGCTTCAGCAGCAGGTCGGCACAGTCGGCGCGGAAGATCGCGTTCGAGAACTCGCCGAAGTAGTTCTTGCACTCGGCCACCGTGCTCATGAACATCACGTCGTCATTCAGCGCGATCATGCGGCTCGCGTTGTGCGCGATCGCCGCCGGCACCGGCTGGCCGGTCATCGGCTGCCCGGCCTCGTTGGCCACCCAGCGGCGGCTCACCGAGCACGAGAAATCGGCCGAGCTGTGCGCCACCAGGTGGCGCTCGTAGAACTCGGGGTACATCACGTCGTCGTCGAGCATGATGTGCAGCAACTCGGAGCGGCCGTTCCACAGCCGCACCAGGTGCTTCAGGTTCTCGTAGGCACCGTTGCGCGGCCCCTCGTGGAATTCGATGTCCAGCCCCGCGCGCAGCTGCGAGAAGGTCTCGGAATGGAAGACCTCGCGAAACTCGCCGTGCGGGCTGTCGTCGGAAATGATCACCTGCTGCGACGGCCGCGTCTGGTAGCGCAGCGAGTGCAGCAGGTCGTGGATGTAGCGCGTCTTGTAGGCCGGGATGACGGTGGTGATGTTCATGGATCAGCCCAGCGCCTCGAGTGCATTCCGCACCGCGCCGATCACCTCTTCGGTCTGCTCGCCCGTCTGCGTCGGGCCGATCGGCAGGCTCAGCACCTGCGCATGCATCGCCTCCGAGATCGGCAACGCGCCTGCCTTCAGGCCGAGCGAGGCATAGGCCGGCTGCAGATGCGGCGCAACCGGGTAGTGGATGACGGTGCCGATGCCGGCATCGGCCAGGCGCTTCGCGAGGGCGTCGCGCTGGCGGTGCCGCACGACGAACAAATGCCAGGCCGGTTCGGCCCAGCTCGGCACCTGCGGCAGCACCAGCTCGAAGCCGGCGAACGCCTGCAGGTAGCGCTGCGCGATCGCCGCACGGTGCCGGTTGTCGGCCTCCAGCTTCGGCAGCTTCACGCGCAGCAGCGCGGCCTGCAGCTCGTCGAGCCGCGAGTTCCAGCCGATCACCTCGTTGTGGTACTTGACCTTCGAGCCGTAGTTGCGCAGCTCGCGCAGGCGCGCGGCCACGCCTTCGTCGTGCGTCGTGACGGCGCCGCCGTCGCCGAGCGCGCCGAGGTTCTTGCCCGGGTAGAAGCTCCAGGCCACCGCATCGCCGTGCGCGCCCAGGCGCTCGCCCTTGTAGCGCGCGGCATGCGCCTGTGCGCCGTCCTCGACGACCTTCAGGCCGCGCCGGCGTGCGATCTCGAGGATCGGCGACAGGTCGGCCGGCTGGCCATACAGGTGCACCGGCATGATGGCCTTGGTGCGCGGCGTGATGGCGGCCTCGATGCGCGCCGGGTCGATGTTGTGCGTGCGGTCGTCGGGCTCCACCGGCACCGGCGTCGCRCCGACGTGCGTCACGGCCAGCCAGGTCGCGATGTAGGTGTTCGACGGCACGATCACCTCGTCGCCCGCACCGACCTCCAGCGCGCGCAGCGCCAAGCTCAGCGCCTCCAGCCCGTTCGCGACGCCCACGCAGTGCGCCGCGCCGCAGTAGGCCGCGTACTCCTGCTCGAAGCGCTTCAGCTCGTCGCCCATGATGTACCAGCCCGAATCGAGCACGCGCTCGAAGGCGGCCACCAGTTCGGCGCGCTGCTGCAGCTGCACGGACTTCAGGTCGAGGAAGGGAACCATGTCAGATGCTCACCTTGAGAGGGTCGGGCAGGAAACGGGCATAGCGCTTCATGGCCTCACGGATCGCCGCGTTCACCAGCGTGTACTCGATCTCGACATCGTCCTGCGAGACCCGCTGGGCGCCGAAACGCTCGTGGAAGGCGCAGACGCGCTCATTCGCGAGGTTGACCTGAAAGTGCGCATTCGTAAAGCCCAGGGTATCGAGGGCATACGCGTACACCATCAGCGCCGACTCGATCGCGGCCGACGACGGGGCGGCGTCCGACAGGATCCAGCTGCCCCAGCAGAAGCTGCTCTGACCGTCGATCACTCGGGCGTCGTAGAGCCGCACCGTGCCGAGCTTGTCGCCGGCCAGGGTCTCGATCACGAAGTAGGCCTCGCCGTCACGCTGCGCATAGGCGGCCAGCCAGGCCTGCTGGTCGGCCAGCGCGCCCGAGGTGCGCGACAGGTGGCGCGACTTCACTTCGTCGGTGCGCAGCCCGAGGATGAACTCGGCGTCGTCGACCGCCGCGTCCCGGAAGACCAGCGTCTTGCCCTGCACGCGCCTGGCCTTGCCCAGCCGCGGCGCGGTCATTTCGCGGCAACCAGGTCGGTGAAGACGCCGTAGTCGCGGATGTAGTCCGCGGCGTCGTAGTAGTCGGAGGCGAACACCATCAGCATCGCGTCCGGCGAGTACTTGTACTGGATGCCCCAGGTCATCGGCGGCAGGTACAGCCCGCGCTGCGGCGAATCGAGCACCACCTCGACGCGTCGCGTGCCGTCGTCGGCCACCACCGCGCAGCTGCCCTTCAGGCAGATCAGGAACTGGTGGCAGCGGTGGTGCGCATGCTCGCCGCGGATCTCGCGGCTGGGCACGCCGAACACCATGAAGTAGCGCAGCGGCTTGAACGGCACGTGGCGGTCGAACTCGCCCACCGTCAGGTCGCCGCGCAGGTCGCGGATCACCGGGAAGTGGTGCACCGTGACGCCGTGCACCGGCGTGGTCTCGATCTTGAATCCGTTGGCCGCGCTCGGCACGTGCACCGCGCTGGCCGGGCCCTTGTCGGTGTCGACATAGCCGACGATGGCGGCCGGGTTGCCTTCGACGATGGCGCCGGGCGGCACCGAGCGCGTGACGACCGAGCCGGGGCGCACGACCGCCTTGGCGGCGATCGTCAGGCCGCCATAGATGGTGGAGTTGGCGCCGATCCAGGCCTGGCGGCGCACCGTGGTGCCGATCGGCTCATGGCCTTCGGCCTCGACGAACACGACGTTGGCGCCGATGTGGCAGCCGGCGTCGATCGTCACGCCGCGGCAGATGTGGGCGCCGCTCTTGACGACGCAATCGCCGTGCACGTGGGCCTCGGGGTCGATGAAGGCCTGCGGGTGCAGCGCGAGCGGCGCCAGCAGGCTGGTGTCGTTGGTTCCCATGGTGTCGGTGTCTTTCCGTGTGGACCGGGATCAGAGGAGGTTCATTGCAGCCAGGCGCCGATGCCCAGGCCCAGCGAGCGCAGCAGCGCATTCGCCTGCTCGCCGTCGTACAGCGCATTCACGTAGGCGACGCGCAGGCCGTAGTGGTCGCCCTCGGCGGCCATCACGTCGAACAGCGAGCGCCGGCCGAGCTGCTGCCATTGCTGCAGCGTGAAGTTGCGCACCCGGTCGCTGTCGCGCAGCACGCTGATGACGCGCTGCGCGCGGTCGAAGGCCGACGTGGCCTGCTCATGCACCTCGGCCATGCGGAACTTGCGGGCTTCCAGCGCGTCGGCGCGTTGCAGGCGGGCGGCCTCGGCGCGCTTGCGGGCGGCGAGGGTCGAGTAGTCGTTGCTCGCGTTGTAGAGCGGGATGTTGAAGCTGACGCCGGCCGACCAGTTGGTGCCGTCGCCGGCGCCCTTGGCCTTGCTGCCGCCCACGGTCCAGTTGACCTGCGGCTTCTGCCCGGCCACCACGGCGTTGGCATAGCTGTCGGCGGCGGCGGCCTGCTGGTCGAGCTGGGCGATCTCGGCGGCGCGCTCGGCCTGCGCCTGCAACTCGGGCAGCGGCGGCACGTCGAGCAGCACCGACGACAAGCCCTCGGTGCCCGGCAGGCCGTCGCCGACGAAGCGGCGAAGCTTGACCTCGATCTGGCGCACCATCGACAGCGTCTGCACCTGCTGCAGGTCGGCCTGCTGCTGGTTCTTCTGCGCCTGCACCAGCTCGCTGGTGCGGCCCTTGTCGGCGCGCACGATGGTTTCCAGCGCCTCGACCAGGCAGCTCATCTTGCGCGAGTACTGCTGGTAGACCTGGGCCTGCATGCGGTAGCGGCTGCGGTCCATGGCCAGCGACACCGTCGTCAGCGCGACCTGTTCCTCGGCGCTGATCTGGCCCAGGCGGGCGGCCTCGGCCAGGTGGCTGCGCCAGTCGGTGAGCTGGGTGATGCGGCCGCCGTCGAACAGCGGTGCGGTGACGCTCAGGCCGACACGGGCCTGGTTGCCGCTGACACTTTCGGTATTCGGGCCGGAACTGCCGACCCGGCCGAGCGTGCCGCTCAGACCGGCCTGCGGACGGCGTGACATGCGGGTTTCGTCGACATCGGCGGCGGCGGCTTCGGCCAGCAGCCTGGCGGCGCCGATGGATTGGCTGCGCCGCAGCGCCTCCTGCACCATCGCCTGCAGCGTGGCGCGCGGGCCACCGGCATCGCCCGCCAGCGGCCTGGCGCCGTAGCTGACCCCGGGCTCCATGCCTTCGTCATCGATGCAGCGGGCGACCGCAGGCAGCGCGACGGCGGTGGCCACCAGCACGCCGGCGAGGCGCAAGGTGAAGGACGGGTGGACAGTCATGGGGACAGGCTCCTGGGAACGGGGGGCCACATGGCTTGCGGCACCCTGCCAGTACACCCCGTGGACGCCCGGTGCGATGGCCGGAAAATGACCCGGTTTCGAGGCCAGTTCCTGCTCCCGGAGGGCGCTTTGCACCATAGACGGGGCCTTGCCGGCTTGCCTACCCTTGCCGACTTCTTCATATCGGCAACCGGAGCACCCTCGCATGGCAACCAAGACAGGCACCTTGGCCGCGGACTCTCTCGCAGGCACCACCGGTGCCGATACCCTTCTCGGCCTCGATGGCAACGACACCCTCACCGGCGGCACCGGCAACGACGTCCTCGACGGCGGCCTTGGCAGCGACACCTACAACTTCGCCACGGGCGACGGCCAGGACATCATCGCCTCCACCGAAGACGCCGCCGCCGGCAAGACCGACACGCTGGTGTTCACCAACCTGGCGTCGAGCAAGGTCCAGTTCTCCCGCTCYGGCACCTCGCTGATCGCCTCCGTCACCGGCTCCACCGACTCCATCACCGTCAACGACTTCTTCCGCGACGACAACCCGCTCAACAGCTACAACCCGCTGCAGTCGGTCAAGTTCACCGACAAGACCCTGGGCATCGACGACATCCTCGCGGCGGTCTACAAGGGCACCACCGGGAACGACACGCTGGTCGGCACCCTCCGCAGTGAAACGATCACCGGCGGCGCCGGCAACGACACCATCACTGGTGGCAAAGGCAACGACACCATCACCGGCGGCCTCGGCGGCGACTTTTACAACTTCGCCAACGGCGACGGCCAGGACACCATCGCTTCCACCTACGACACCACTTCCGGCAAGACCGACACGCTGGTGTTCACCGATCTGAAGC
>NZ_JBFUCB010000063.1:0-16563 GCF_056405435.1 Rhizobacter sp. P1_G5
CCATACGACACCGGCTCGATCCTGCGCTTCATCACGCGGCGCTGGCAGCTGGAGACGCTGCCCGGGTTGAAGATGCGCGATGAAGGGCTCGCGAAGAACGGGTCGGCGGCGATGGGGGATCTGACGCAGGCGTTGAATCTGCGTTGAGCGAGCCGGGCCTCACTCGCCCGGCACGTAGCCGTCCGTCAAGGTCTTCAGGAACGCGATCACATCCGCGATCTCCCGCGCATCGAGCGCCGGCTTGTCCCCCGCGACCCGGTCGAACGGCGGATCGCGATTGACGTTCTCCTTCAGCGCCCCCGGCAGGTCGTCATATAGCTCGACCCGGCCATCTGCGCCGACGCCGTACCAGCGCTTCGGATCCAGGTCGCGCGTCACGTAGAACTGCATCACCTCGTCGAGCGTGTGCAGCACGCCGTTGTGGAAGAACGCCTGCCGCAGCGCCACGTTGCGCAGCGTCGGCGTGCGGAACGCGCCGCAGTGCTCGGGCCGGTCGACCAGGTCGCGGCGCTCCGGCCCGCACAACCCCAGGTCGTGGAAGCCCGCATCGCGGTTCGCGGGCAGCTCTCGGTTGCGCGGCACGCCGACCGCGATGTGGCCGTGGTCGGTGAAGGCCGGGAACGCGCCGGTCGTCGCGCTGATCGCGCTCGGGTGGCATGACGCGCAGTTGCCCTTGGTCTCGTCGTTGAACAGCGCGAGGCCGCGTGCCTCCTGCGGCGAGAGGCTCGCGCGGCCGCGCAGCACCGCGTCGTACTTGCTGCTGTACGGGTGGAACTGCGCCGCATCCTGCTGGAACATCTCCAGCGCCAGCAGTGCCCACTGAAAGGCCGGCTCCACCGCATCGAGCGCATCGGCCCCGAAGGTGGCGCGGAACTCGCCGGCATACGGTGCGCGGCGCAGCCGCTCCACCACCTCGGCCGCGCTCGCATTGGCCATCTCGTTCGGCGACAGCAGCGCCAGCCCCGATTGCTCGTGCACCGTCGCTGCGCGGCCGTCCCAGTCGTGGCCGCCGGCTGGGCCCTGGTCGACGCTCTCGTCCACGTCGTCGTCGAAGCGGTGCTCGGTGAACGGCGGCACGTTCTGCAGGTAGCGCAGCGAGGGCGTCGCGCGAAAGCCGAGCGCCTGCCCGTCGCGCCCGCCCGGCTGCACCGGCTTGCCGTTCGGCGGGCCGTAGGCCGAGGCCGGGTCGTGGCAGCTGCCGCAACTCTGTTCGCCCGAGGCCGACAAGGCCGCGTCGAAGAACATCGCGCGCCCGAGCGCCTGCATGCGCCTGAAATCCGGCTGCCGCTGCGCCTGCATCGCATAGGCCTCGGCCGCCTGCGCGGCGGCGGGTGCCAGGCAGGGGCGGCCGGCCAGCAGCAACAGCGCCGCGAGCCCGAGGCGGGCCGCTCGCAGGACGGAGAGCGGGAGGGAGCGAGGGAAGGAGGCCGTCATCGAAGCGCCGATTCTGCCGTCCCGGCCGCCGCGGCCGTGGCATTTTCCCGTTCGTTGCGGCAAGTCCCGAGGCCGTGCGGCCCGCGGCGGGACTATGCTGCGGGCCGAGGGGGTTTGATCGAGCATGCAGATGTCGTCGCGTTGGTTGCCGGGCTGGGCGTGTGCGCTGTTCCTGGCCGCCGGCGGAGTTCCGGCGGTCGCCATCGCGGCCGACAAACCCGATTGCCCCCGCCCGATGAGCCTCGCGCTGCATGAGCACGGCCTGCTCTATTCGGGCGTCACCGGCGAGGGCATCGACAAGGACATCGCCGACGAACTGTCGCGCCGCAGCGGTTGCAAGTTCATCGTCTCGGTGCTGCCGCGCGCCCGCATCTGGCAGCTGATCGAGGGCGGCGCGCTCGACTTCAGCCTGTCGGGCATCACCAACCCGGCGCGCGAGCAGTTCGCCGCGTTCGCCTGGTACGTGTCGAACAAGTACTACCTGCTGGTGCGCCAGGATGCGAACGTCGCCGCGCTGGCCGATTTCGAGCGCAACCCGCAGCTCAAGCTCGGCGTGATCCGCAGCTTCCGCTACAGCCCGACCGCCAACCGCCTGGTCGACGCGCTCGATGCGCAGGGCCGCGTGAGCCATGCGTCCAGCCTCGAGCCGCTGTACCAGGTGCTGCTCGACAACCGCGTGCAGGCGATGATCATCGAGCCCTTCGACTACCCGACGGTGCAGCAGGGCACGATCCGCGCGCAGACGCGCATCGTCGAGTTCGACGACCCGGCGGTGCCGCACGGCTTGATCATGTCGAAGAAGTCGGTGTCGCCCGCGCAGCAGCAGGCCTGGCGCGCACTCATCGACGAGATGCGGGCCGACGGCAGCATGCGGCGCATCTTCGAGAAGTACTTCTCGGCCGAGCTGGCGCGCACGATGACGCAGTTCTAGCACGGGCCCGGTGTGAAGCGAGCCCTTCCGCTGCTGATGTCGCTGCTGGTCGGGGCCGTCTCGCTGACGGTCACCGCGCTCGCGTGGCACCACGAGCGCGCGTCCGAGACGGCCGCGCTGCGCGCGAGCTTCGACTTCGGGCTGCGCCAGGCCACCAGCCGCATCGAGCAGCGCATGGCCGCCTACGAGCAGATGCTGCGCGGYGTGCAGGGCCTGTTCCTCGCGTCCGGCGCGGTCGACCGCGCGCACTTCGACCGCTATGTCGACGCGCTGCTGGTCGGTGTCGACTTCAACGGCCTGCAGGCGATCGCCTACGGGCCGCTGGTGCAGGGGCCCGACGTGGCGGCCCACGAGGCCGCACAGCGCCTGTCCGGCGTGCCGGGCTACCAGGTGCGCCCGCCCGGGCCGCGCGCGAGCTATGTGCCGGTCACCTACATCGCACCGGCGGTCGGGCGCAGCCTGGGCGCGCTCGGCTACGACATCTCCACCGACCCGTCGCGCCGGGCCGCGCTCGACAAGGCGCGCGATTCCGGCAGCGTCGCGATCACCGGGCGCATCCGCCTCGTCACCGAGCCCGACCACGCGCCGCAGTACGGCTTCCTGATGCTGCTGCCGCTGTACGCGCCGGGGCAGCCGGCCGACAGCGTGGCCGCGCGCCGGCGCAGCGTGGCGGCCTGGGTGTGGGCGGGCTTTCGCATCGGCGACCTGATGTCCAGCCTGTACGGCGAGTCGACGCCGGGCCTGGACCTGCGCATCTACGATGG
The DNA here is from genome assembly GCF_056405435.1 of Rhizobacter sp. P1_G5. Taxonomy (NCBI): domain Bacteria; kingdom Pseudomonadati; phylum Pseudomonadota; class Betaproteobacteria; order Burkholderiales; family Sphaerotilaceae; genus Rhizobacter; species Rhizobacter sp. P1_G5. The sequence continues at coordinate 3,130 of NZ_JBFUCB010000063.1, forward strand.
CATCGAGCTGAGCGACGACGCGCTGATGTACCGCTCGAGCGGGCCGGAGGCCGACCGCCAGCCGGCGCGTTTCGAGGCGCAGGAGTACATCGGCGTGGCCGGCCAGAGCTGGACGGTGCAGGTGCGCAGCACGCCGGAGTTCGAGGCGCGCCACCACCGTGAATCGGCGCGCATCATCGGCTTCGCCGGCATCGGGCTGAGCCTGCTGCTGGCCGCGCTCACCTGGCAGCTCACGACCGGGCGCCTGCGCGCCTACAGCGTCGCGCGCGTGATGACGCGCGAGCTGCGCGACAGCGAGCGGCGCTACCGCCGCATCGTCGAGACCGCGAACGAGGGCATCTGGCTCGTCAACGCGCAGGCCTGCCTGTCCTTCGTCAACCCGAAGCTGCTGCGGCTGCTCGGCCAGGGCGCGGCCGACATGCTGGAGCGCCCGCTCGCCGAGTTCGTCGACGACCCCGGCGGGCAACTGGCGCCGGCCGTGCTGGCGAGCCGCCGGCCGGGCACCGTCGAGGCCGTCGAGCTGCGCATGCTGCGCAGCGAAGGGCAGCCGCTGTGGGTGTCGATGTCGGTCACGCCGGTGTTCGACGAGGCCGACCGTTATGTCGGCTCGCTCGGCATGGTGACCGACATCAGCGAGCGCAAGCAGGCCGAGGCCCGGCGCGCGCTGCTCGAGGCGCAGCTGCGCGAGTCGCAGAAGATGGAGGCGATCGGCACGCTGGCCGGCGGCATCGCGCACGATTTCAACAACATCCTGGCGGCGATCCTCGGCAACGTGTCGCTGGCCCGCGACCGGCTCGACGATGCGCACGGCGCGACGCCGCCGCTGAAGCAGATCGAGATGGCCGGCGTGCGCGCGCGCAGCCTGGTGCAGAAGATCCTCGCGTTCAGCCGCATGCAGCCGCACGAGCTGGTGAGCCAGCCGATGCGGCCGATGATCGAGGAGTCGATCGCGCTGCTGCGCTCGACGCTGCCGGCGACGGTCGAGCTCGTGCTGGCGCTCGAGGACCGGCCGCTGTTCGTCAGCGCGGACGCCACGCACGTGCAGCAGATCCTGCTGAACCTGTGCACCAACGCCTGGCATGCGCTGCAGGGCAGCAGCGGGCGCATCACGATCGGGCTGGACGAGCGCCGCATCGACGCCGACGAGGCGCAGCGCCTGGGCGAACTGGCGCCCGGGCCGTGCGTGCACCTGTGGGTGGCCGACAACGGCGTCGGCATGGACGAGGCCACGCGCGCCCGCGTGTTCGAGCCGTTCTTCACCACCAAGCGGGTGGGGCAGGGCACCGGCCTCGGGCTGTCGGTGGTGCACGGCATCATGACGGCGCATGCCGGCGCGATCGATGTCGAGAGCGAGCCGGGGCGCGGCAGCACCTTCCACCTCTACTTCCCGCTGTTGCCGCTCCGGCCGCAGCGCGCCGACGCCACCGCCGAGCCGGCGCGCGTGCCGGCGGGCCGCGGCCAGCACGTGATGGTGGTCGACGACGACCCGGCGATGCTGCTGATGGTGGAGAGCCTGCTGCAGCGCGCCGGCTACCGCGTGACCGGCATCGACCAGCCGCGCGACGCGGCAGCGAAGCTGCAGGCCGATCCCGCGGCCTACGACCTGGTGGTGACCGACTACAACATGCCGGAGCTGACCGGCATGGAGCTGGCGGCCGAGATCGCGCGCATCCGCGCCGACCTGCCGGTGGTGATCAGCTCAGGCTTCATCTCCGACGAGATGCGGGCCGCGGCGCAGCAGGCCGGCGTCAAGGGCCTGATGCAGAAGGAGTACACGCTGGAGCAGCTGGGCGGCATCGTGCATGCCGTGCTGAACCCGGCGCCGGGCGCCGGGTGACGGGGATCACCAGCCGTCGCTGCCGCCGCCGTCCGAGCCACCACCCCCGCCGCCGCCGCTGTCCCAGTCGCCGCCCGAGCCGAAATCGACCGAGCGGCTCGACAGCTCGTCGGCCGCGCCGTTGTCGAAGTAGCCGGGGCTCATGCCGCCATCCGATGCAGGGCTGGCCGACGACGAACCGCCGTCGCGGTGGCCGTCCAGCAGCTTCTCGGCCAGCATGCCGGCCGCGAAGCCGCCGGCCGCCGCCAGGCCGGTGCCCAGCATGCCGCTGCCCTGGCCGCCGCCCATCGGGCTGTAGTTCGGGCCGTAGCCACCGCTCTGCATGCCACCGTAGGCGGGCGCCATCGACTGCGCGTTGCGGCGGGCGCTGAACATGCGCCACAGCAGCACCGCGATCACCGCGAAGCCGGCGCCCCAGATCCAGCCGGGAATGCCGCTGCTGCGCTGCGCGGCGGCGCGCGGCGCCTGCGCCGCGGTACCGGTACCGGCCGCCGTGCCGCCGGCCGAGGTGGTGGCGCGCTGCTCACGCTCCAGCAGCTGCTCGAAGCTCTTGAACTTGTCGGGCTGCGTGAAGCCGATCGCCGGGTCGAGCTGCTGCGCGAGGCGGGCCTCCTGGAGCGCGAACTCGAAGCGCTTGTTGTGCGCCAGGATCTCGGCGTAGACGTAGTGCGCCTTCGCGCTGCCGGGCTTGGCCGCGACCACGTCGCGCATCAGCACCTCGGCCTGGGCATAGTTGCCCTTCTGCACCTCGGCCTGCACCTCGGTGACGGACGGCAGCGCGAACGCCGCGGCCGACACCAGACCCATGGCCACGAAGGCCAGCATGGCAAGAAGTCGTTTCATGTCCGTTTGCCTTTCATAAGGAACCTGCGGCCTTCAGGTGGGGGCCGATGCGCCGGTCACAAGGGCCTGCCGCAGCTCGGCCCGGGCGTGCCGCATCACGGCGATGCCGCCCTGCAGGCCGAGGCCGGCCATCAGCAGCGCGACCACGACATCGGGCCACATCGTACCGGTGCCGAACACGCCGACCGCCGCCAGCAGCACCGCGGCGTTCCCGATCGCATCGTTGCGGCTGCACAGCCACACCGAGCGCATGTTGGCATCGCCCTCGCGGAAGCGGTAGAGCAGCAGCGCGACGCCCAGGTTCACCGCCAGCGCCAGCGCACCGATCCAGCCCATCGTGGCCGGTGCCGGCGACGCGCCGTACCAGGCGTGCCACAGCGCCAGCCCCAGCACGCCGGCGCCATAGACCGCCATCGTCGCGCCCTTGAGCCAGGCGACGCGCGGCCGCCAGACCGCGGCCATGCCGAGCGCGACGAGGCTCAGCCCGTAGTTGACGGCATCGCCGAAGAAATCGGCCGCATCGGCCAGCAGCGAGGCCGAATCGGCATGCACGCCGCCGCCGATCTCCAGCACGGCCATGCCGGCGTTCAGCGCCAGCGCGACCCACAGCACGCGGCGGTAGGCGGCCGACACCGGGCCGGTGGGCAGGTGGTCGTGGGAATGGCCGTGGCCGCCGGCCCCGTCGTGGGCGTGGCTCTGGTGATCGTGATCGCAGCAATGTCGTGACATGGACAACTCGTGGCAAGGCGGAAGCGCTGTGGCACATTCGAAAGCCTGGAGTCCCTCCAAGGTCAAGTCCCCATGCGCATCAAGGATGTATCCGAAGCCACCGGCGTGCCGGCCGACACCATCCGGCACTACGAGAAGGCCGGGCTGCTGCCGCTGCCGGCGCGTGCCGGCAACAACTACCGTCGCTACACCGAGGCCGATGTGCAACGGCTGCGCTTCATTCGCAACTGCCGGTCGCTGGACATGAGCCTGGACGAAGTGCGCCCGCTGCTCGACTTCCTGGACCACCCGCAGGCCGATTGCTCGAAGGTGGATGCGGTGATCGAGGGCCACCTGGCGCACGTGCGCGAGCGGCTGGCGAGCCTGCAGGTGCTGGAGCGCCAGCTGGAGCTGCTGACGCAGGTGTGCGGCGCGCAACGCATGCACGAACTTTGCGGCATCGTGATGGCGCTGTCGAAGGATGCGCCGGGCGGCGTGCCCCCGACCGGCCGTGGCGTGCACACGACCTGAATCCCGACCCTACAATTCGCGCCGCAGCGGTCCGTGGCGGCCGCGTTCCGGAAAGCCTCCTCATGAACAACGAGCCCCCCGCCGACAAGCCCGTCGGTCACAACCACGGTCCCGACCTCTCGCACATCGCCCCGCGCGACAAGGCGGAGATCCTGGCGCAGGCCCTGCCGTACATCCGAAAGTTCCATGGCAAGACCATGGTCATCAAGTACGGCGGCAACGCGATGACCGATCCGGCGCTGCAGCAGGATTTCGCCGAAGACGTGGTGCTGCTGAAGCTGGTGGGCATCAACCCGGTGGTGGTGCACGGCGGCGGGCCGCAGATCGAGGACGCGCTGGCCAAGATCGGCAAGAAGGGCACCTTCATCCAGGGCATGCGCGTCACCGACGAGGAGACCATGGAAGTGGTCGAGTGGGTGCTGGCCGGCCAGGTGCAGCAGGACATCGTCGGGCTGATCAATGCGGTCGGCGGCAAGGCCGTCGGCCTGACCGGGCGTGACGGCGGGCTGATCCGCGCGCACAAGCTGAAGATGGTCGACCGCGACGACCCGACCAAGGTGCACGATGTCGGCCAGGTCGGCGAGATCGAGTCGATCGATCCGTCGGTCGTCAAGGCGCTGCAGGACGACCAGTTCATCCCGGTGATCTCGCCGCTCGGCTTCGGCTCGGAGAACGAGAACTACAACATCAACGCCGACGTGGTCGCCGGCAAGCTGGCCGAGGTGCTGAAGGCCGAGAAGCTGCTGATGCTGACCAACATCCCCGGCGTGCTCGACAAGCAGGGCAAGCTGCTGACCAACCTGTCGGCGCGCGAGATCGACGAGCTGTTCGACGACGGCACGATCAGCGGCGGCATGCTGCCGAAGATCGCTTCGGCGCTCGATGCCGCGAAGAACGGCGTGAACACCGTGCACATCATCGACGGCCGCGTGCCGCACGCGATGCTGCTCGAGATCCTGACCGAGCAGGCTTACGGCACGATGATCCGGAGTCATTGAGCCCCCAGTCGCTTCGCTCCTGCCCCCAAGGGGCGCTACCCAGCGGCCCGGCAAAGCCGGTTCCGCGGGCGTTGCTTGATGGGGGCGCCAGGCTTCGCCTGGCGCGTTACTTCGGCGGGTAGCCTGCCTCCGTCAACGCCGCCGCGAGGAGGCTTCGGTCCGACGCCGATTCCACCTCGACGGTGTGCTCCGCCAGGTTCACCACCACCAGCGCGTGCGGATCCGCCTCTTTCAGCGCCTGTGTCACCGCCTTGACGCAGTGGCCGCAGCTCATCCCGTCCACTTGAAACTCGATCATCTCTCTCTCCAATGACATTGGTCGACAGTGACGCACTGTGAAGCTTGCCACGATGGCAAGGTCAAGCCTCGGCGCGAAGCCCCACGACGCACAAGGCCTTGACCTTGCCATGATGGTAAGGTCGACAGTCGCGTCATGAACACGAACTCCCTGTCCCTCAGCATCGGCGGCATGACCTGCGCGTCGTGCGTCGCGCGCGTCGAGAAAGCCTTGCAGCGCGTGCCCGGCGTGGTGTCGGCGACCGTCAACCTCGCGACCGAGCGCGCCGAGGTGCAGACCCGCGGCGGCGATGCCGCGGCGCTGCTCGCGGCGGTCGAGAAGGCGGGCTACGCGGCGCATGTGCACGAGGACGACGAGGCGCCCACTACCGCAGCGCCAGCCTGGCCGGTGATCGTGGCGGCCGCGCTGTCGCTGCCGCTGGTGCTGCCGATGTTGCTGTCGCTCGCTGGCATCGAGGCGATGCTGCCGGGCTGGCTGCAGCTGCTGCTCGCTGCACCGGTGCAGTTCGTGCTCGGCGCCCGCTTCTACCGCGCCGGCTGGAAGGCGCTGCGCGCGCGCGCCGGCAACATGGACCTGCTGGTCGCGCTCGGCACCTCGGCCGCCTTCGGGCTCAGCGTGCAGCAGCTGCTGGCGCATGGGGCGCAGGGCGGCCACGGCCACCTGTATTTCGAGGCGTCGGCGGTGGTGATCACGCTGGTGCTGCTCGGCAAGTGGCTGGAGCAGCGCGCGAAGCGCCAGGCCACCGATGCGATCCAGGCGCTGAACGCATTGCGCCCGCAGACGGCGCGCGTGCGCCGCGACGGCGTCGAGCGCGACCTGCCGATCGCGCAGCTGCAGGTCGGCGACCTCGTCGTGGTGCGGGCCGGCGAGCGCCTGCCGGTCGATGGCGAGGTGCTCGAAGGCGAGAGCCACGTCGATGAATCGCTGATCACCGGCGAAGGCCTGCCGGTGCTGCGCCAGCCGGGCGCGCGCGTGATCGGCGGGGCGGTCAACGGCGAAGGGCTGCTGCTGGTGCGTGCGACGACGCTCGGTGCCGCGTCGGCGCTGTCGCGCATCGTCCACCTGGTCGAATCGGCGCAGGCGAAGAAGGCGCCGATCCAGCAGTTGGTCGACCGCGTCAGCGCGGTGTTCGTGCCGGTCGTGCTGGCGCTGGCCTTGGTCACGCTGCTCGGCTGGGGCATGGCGACCGGTGGCTGGGAGCAGGCGGTGCTGAATGCAGTGGCGGTGCTGGTGATCGCGTGCCCGTGTGCGCTCGGCCTCGCGACGCCGGCGGCGCTGATGGCCGGCACCGGCGTCGCGGCGCGGCGCGGCATCCTGATCAAGGACGCCGAGGCGCTGGAACGCGCGCAGCAGGTCGACATCGTCGCGTTCGACAAGACCGGCACGCTGACCGAGGGCCGGCCGGAGCTCGTCGCGTGCGAGCCGGCGGACGGCGATGCGCGGGCGCTGCTCGCCGACAGCGCGGCGCTGCAGGCCGGCAGCGAGCACACGCTGGCGGTGGCGGTGCTGGCGGCGGCAAAGCGCGACGGCATCGCGATCACGACGGCGGGCAACGTGCGCAGCGTTGCCGGCCGCGGGTTGTCGGGCGAGGTCGGCGGGCGCGCGCTGCTGCTCGGCAGCAGCCGCTTCATGGAAGAGCAGGGCATCGCCTTGTCGCCGCTGCAGGCCCGGGCCGATGCGTTGCAGTCCGAGGGCCGCACCGTCTCGTGGCTGGCCGAGGTGGGCGCCGTGCCGCGGCTGCGCGGCCTGCTCGCCTTCGGCGATGCCGCGAAGCCGACCGCGGCCGAGGCGGTGCGCCAGCTGCAGTCGCTCGGCGTGCGCTGCCTGCTGCTGACCGGCGACGGCGCCGGTGCGGCGGCGAAGCTGGCGCAGGCGCTGGGCATCACCGAGGTCCATGCCGCGCTGCTGCCGCAGGACAAGGCGGCGCTCGTCGAATCGCTGCGCCACGGCGGCGCGCGCGTCGCGATGGTCGGCGACGGCATCAACGATGCACCGGCGCTGGCGGCCGCCGATGTCGGCATCGCGATGGGCAGCGGCACCGATGTCGCGATGCAGGCGGCGGGCATCACGCTGATGCGCGGCGACCCGCGGCTGGTGGCCGATGCGCTCGAGATCGCGCGGCTCACGCAGCGCAAGATCCGCCAGAACCTGTTCTGGGCCTTCGTCTACAACGTGGTCGGCATCCCGCTGGCCGCCTTCGGGTTGCTGAACCCGRTGATCGCCGGCGCGGCGATGGCCTTCAGCAGCGTCAGCGTGGTCGGCAATGCGCTGCTGCTGCGGCGCTGGAAGGGAGCGGCTCGATGAACATCGGCGAAGCGGCGCARCGCTCGGGCGTGTCGGCGAAGATGGTGCGGCACTACGAATCGCTGGGGCTCTTGCCGCCGGTCGTGCGCACCGATGCCGGCTACCGCCAGTACGGCGACAAGGAGGTGCACACGCTGCGCTTCATCCGGCGCGCCCGCGACCTCGGCTTCGGCATGGCCGAGATCGGCGAGCTGCTGAAGCTGTGGCAGAACCGGCGGCGTGCCAGCGCCGACGTGAAGCGCATCGCGCTCGACCACATCGCCGATCTCGATCGCCGCATCGCCGAGATGGAGGCGATGAAGCGCACGCTGTCGAGCCTGGCGAGCTGCTGCCATGGCGACCAGCGGCCCGATTGCCCGATCCTCGACGAGCTGGCCGAATGAGCGGCCGGCGCCGCGCACCCGTCTGGCTGTTCGACCTGGACAACACGCTGCATGACGCATCCCTTGCCGCGTTCGGCCCCACCAACCAGGCGATGACCGACTACATCGCCGCGCACCTGGGCCTGTCGACGGCCGAGGCGTCGGCGCTGCGCCAGCACTACTGGGACCGCTACGGCGCGACGCTGCTCGGCCTGGTGCGCCACCACGGCGTCGACGCGAGCCACTTCCTCGAGGAGACGCACCGCCTGCCCGGCCTCGAGGACCGCCTGCGCACCCATGCGCACGACCGCGCCGCGCTGCGGCGCCTGCGCGGCCGCRAGATCCTGCTGACGAACGCCCCGCGGTCCTACGCGCTGCGCGTGCTGCGGGCGCTCGGCCTCACCGACGTGTTCGACGGCGTGATCAGCATCGACGAGATGACGATGTTCGGCGACCTGCGCCCGAAACCCGACGCCCGCATGCTGCGCCAGGTCGCGGTGCGGCTGAAGGTGGCGCCTCGGCGCTGCGTGCTGGTCGAGGACACGCTGGCGCACCAGAAGGCGGCGCACCGCATCGGCATGCGCACGGCGTGGATGCAGCGCTACCTGAAGACGGCCAAAGTTGCGAACAACAGCACAGAAGTTGGCGTTCACCCTTGCCGCAAGCCCCCCTATGTGTATGCAAGAATTCGATCGCTGAACAAGCTCCATACCCTGTAGTGACAACTTCGACTGCCGCGATGACCGACACCCCTGCCATCCCCGAAGACACCAGTCCCGAGGTGGCAGCCGACGCGGTGGCCGAGCCGGCGGGCCGCAAGCGCCCGAAGCCTGGCGAGCGCCGCGTGCAGATCCTGCAGACGCTGGCCCACATGCTGGAGCAGCCGGGCGCCGACCGCATCACGACGGCGGCACTGGCCGGCAAGCTCGATGTCTCCGAAGCGGCGCTGTACCGCCATTTCGCGAGCAAGGCGCAGATGTTCGAGGGCCTGATCGAGTTCATCGAGCAGAGCGTGTTCACGCTGGTCAACCAGATCACCGAGCGCGAGACGAGCGGTGTCGTGCAGGCGCAGAAGATCCTCACCGTGCTGTTGCAGTTCGGCGAGAAGAACCCCGGCATGACGCGCGTGATGGTGGGCGATGCGCTGGTGTTCGAGAACGAGCGCCTGGTCGCCCGCATGAACCAGTTCTTCGACCGCATCGAGTCGCAGCTGCGCCAGAGCCTGCGCAGCGCCGCCGAAGCGGCCGGCTCGTCGACGCCGACGGTCGATGCGAATGCGCAGGCCTCGGTGCTGACCGGCTTCGCGGTCGGCCGCCTGCAGCGCTATGCGCGTTCGGGCTTCAAGCGCGTGCCGACCGAGCACCTCGACGCCGCGCTGCGCCTGCTGGTCGGCTGACGCCGGCCTCCTTCTTTCCGCCTGGCCATGGTCACGACGGACGTCGGCGGCCAGCGCCTGGCATTGCTGCCGGAGAAGGCCGCCTGGTGGCCGGCGCAACAGGCCTTGCTCGTGGCCGATGCCCACCTCGGCAAGGCGGTGTCGTACCAAAGGCTCGGCGTGCCGGTGCCGGAGGCGACGACCACCGAGACGCTGTCGCGGCTGGCTGACCTGGTCGAGCGGCACGGCGCGCGGCGCATCGTGTTCCTCGGCGATTTCCTGCACTCGGTGCATGCGCATGCGGCCTCGACGCTGGGCGCGCTCGCGCGCTGGCGCGAGCAGCACGCGGACCTGCATCTGACGCTGGTGCGCGGCAACCACGATGCCCATGCCGGCGATCCGCCCGCCTGGGCGCGCATGGAGGTCGTCGACGAGCCGCTGCGGGTCGACGGACTGGCGCTGTGCCACCACCCGATGGCGCATGACGGCGCCTATGTGCTGGCGGGTCACCTGCACCCGGGCATCGTGCTGGGCGGGCGGCCGCACGATCATGTGCGGCTGCCGTGCTTCTGGTTCGGCGATCGCGTCGGCGTGCTGCCGGCCTTCGGTGCGTTCACCGGGCTGAAGACGATCCGTCCGGCGCCGGGCGAGCGGGTCTTCGCGGTGGCCGACGCGGCGGTGTTGCCGGTGCCGGGCGCTCAAGAATCCGGCTGACGGGGCCGATATCGGGCAAAGCTCCGCGTGGCGGCGCACCGTTGCCGTCATGCCGCTCCTCCCCCGCGTACCGCTCCATCGCCTGGCCGCCCTGTGGCTGGCCGGCGTCGGCGTCTGCGTGGTGGCCGGCGTGCTCGGCGGTCGCGTCGAGCTGGCGCGCCTGTTCCTGAATGCCGTGCCGGCCAGCTTCAACGCCGGCCTGCTCGGCCTGATCGCTGCACTGGCGCTGTGGACCGACCCGCGCGTGCCGTCACGCCGGCTCGCGTGGTGCGCCGGGCTGCTGGTGCTGCTGCCGGCGCTGGTGCTGGCCGAGCACCTGGGCGGCGTCGAACTCGGGATCGACGCCCCGGCGCTGCACCAGGCGATGCAGTCGGGTTCGTCCCACCCCGGGCGCCTCGCGCCGAACACCTGCCTCGGTTTCCTGTTCGCCGGCCTGGCGCTGTGGCTGCAGCACCGGCCGGCGCTGCGCTGGCGAGGGCTGCTGGTGTCGTGCTGCGTGTACGGCACGCTGGCGGTCGGGCTGTCGGCGCTGGCCGGCTATGTGCTGGACCTGGAAGCGATGTACAGGCTGCTGTCGTTCAACAGCATGTCGGCGGCCGTGATGGCGATGCTGGTGGTGCTGGGGGCGGCGCTGTGGTCGAGCCTGCTGGCGGGCGAGTCGACCGAGGCGCCGGGAGAGTCGGGAGAGCGGCCGGAAGCCCGCATCACCCGCACGGCGGTCGGCGTGCTCGGCGTGGTGGCGGTGGTGTCGGGCGTCGCGGGTTTCGCGCTGATGCAGCGCGCCTACAAGATGACGGTGGCCGACAGCCTGGAGACGGCGGCGCGCGGCCATGCCGGCGCGTTCGCGCACAGCCTGAAGCAGGAGATGGAGATCGCCGAGAGCGTGTCGCGCCAGCTCGCGTTGCAGCGGGCGCTGGCGCAGCTGGCGGTGAATCCGGTCGATGCGCAGGCGTTCGACGACCTGCGCGAGGTGGCGACCAGCCTGCTCGGGCAGGATTTCAGTGCGCTGCGCGTGCAGAACGGGCGCGACGAGTCGCTGCTGGAGGCCGGTTCGTCGCGGCTGCGCTCGGCGCCGGTCGCGTTGCCGCTGGGTGATGGCCACTCGACGCTGCTGTGGGACGACGGGCTGGTGCTGCACAGCGAGCTGCCGGTCGAGCGCCATGGCGAGCGCGTCGGCGGGCTGATGCTGGAGCGCCGGCTGGGGGTGCTGACGGGGCTGCTGTACGACCTGCAGCACGGCGACGATTCGACCGATGCGCTGTTGTGTGCGCGCATCGACGGGGACGCGGTGTGCCTGCCGAGCCGCTTCTACGAGGCGGGCCGCCACATCGCGATCTACCGGCCGGATGGCCAGCCCTTCCTGCCGATCTCGAAGGCCCTGCTCGGCATGTCGGGCTCCGATTCGGTGCGGGACCTGCGCGGCGTACCGGTGCAGGCCGGCTACGCGCCGTTGCGCGGCGTCAACCTGGGGCTGGTGATCAAGACCGACAGCGGCGAGCTGTTCGGCTACATCCGCTCGCGGCTGCGCCTGCTGACGGGTTTGCTGGCGGCGCTGGTGGTGGTGGGGGCGTGGCTGCTGCGCTCGCATGTGCTGCCGCTGGCGCAGCGGCTGGCGAGCAGCGAGCGCCGCTTGCAGATGGTGTCGGACAACCTGCCGGCGCTGGTGTTCCATGTCGACGCCGACCTGCGCTACCAGTTCGCGAATGCGCGCTACCTGCCGATGGTCGGCCTCGACCCGAAGGCGATGATCGGCCAGCGCATGCAGGACGTGCTGGGCGCGGAGGTGTCCGCCTCGATCGCGCCGCACATCGAAGCCGCACTGCGCGGCGAGCGCGTGCGCTACGAGCGGCACGGTCACTGGCTCGGCCGCGAGCACCACCACCTGGTCGAGTACGTGCCCGAGCGGCGGCCGGACGGCAGTGTCGCCGGGGTCTACGGCATGGTGATGGACATCACCGAGCGCCACCAGGCGCAGGCGCAGCTGGCCGCGAGCGAGGCGCGGCTGCGCACGATCACCGACAACGTGCCGGCGTTGATCACGTATGTCGACACCGACCTGCGCTTCCAGTTCTGCAACCCGGTGTTTGAGGCCTGGACGGGCATCCCGGTGGCCGATGCGATGGGGCGGCGCATGCAGGACGTGTTGCCGCCGAAGGTGATGGCGCTGCGGCAGCGGCAGATCGAGCGGGCGCTGCGTGGCGAGACGGTGCAGTTCGAGACGGTGGCGGTGCTGGGGCAGGGGCCGCGGCATTTCCAGGTGAACTACCTGCCGCACCGCGACGAGCAGGGCCGGGTGATCGGCGTGTACAGCCTGACGAACGACATTTCGGCGCAGAAGGAATTCGAGCGCCAGTTGCAGACGCTGGCGCGCGTGGATGCGCTGACGGGCCTGGCGAACCGGCGGCAGTTCGAGGAGCGCTTCTCGGAGGCGATGTCGCGTTGCCGGCGCAGTGGCCGGCCGATGGCGCTGATGTTCATGGACATCGACAAGTTCAAGGGCATCAACGACACGCTGGGCCATGCGGGCGGCGACGAGGTGCTGAAGACCTTCGGGCAGCGGCTGGTGGCGAGCGTGCGCAAGACCGACACGGTGGCGCGGCTGGCGGGCGACGAGTTCGTCGTGATCCTGGAGGGCCTGAACACGGTGGACGAGCCGCACTTCCTGGCCCGCAAGATCCTGGCGGCGATCTCGGCGGAGCAGCGGGTGCTGGGCCATTCGTTGCGCGTGACGACGAGCATCGGCATCTCGTTCTACGAAGGCGACGACAGCCGCGAGGGCGAGCTGATGGCGCGGGCCGACAAGGCCTTGTACGAGGCCAAGGAAGCTGGCCGTGGGACCTACCGATGYGCGCCTCGTTCGGTGGTTGTTGCTGGTCGGTAGTTTCTCTTGAGGCAAAGGCGCGGGTGGGGAGGCCGGGGCTCGCCGGCCAAGTCGGTCACCGCCCCTGGCGGGGCGATGACTACCCTCCGCTGACTGGTTTCATGGCCCGTCGCCCAAACTCCCTCCGTTCGCTTCGCTCACTGTGGTCAAACAGTGTGCGACAGTCAGTTCACGAAGCGTGCTGCGCACGCGGGCCATGAAACCAGCCAGCTCCGGCGACCCGTCCTGATTGGCGCTCCACAGCCTACCCACCCGCACCTTTGCAACACCGCCCCRCWGTGTTTGGGGGAAAAGAYTGAAGTGAYCGACRAGCGYGCCGKCGCTCGCACGYTYGTCGRTCACTTCAATCTTTTCCCCCCAACAAGAGCGRCTGGTGGTGAGCGGCGCGGCGGGTGAGGGGCTGGGCTGGGGGCGATTTCTGAGGCGACGAAGAAGCTTGGTTTCGGGGGTGGCGCGCGCCAGCGCGCTTCGTAGACATACTCATCGCCACTGTTTGACCACAGCGAACGCAGTGAGCGGAGGGAGTTTGGCGATGCACCCCCGAAGCCGAGCTTCTTCGTGGAGTCGGCGCCCCCAGGGGCGT
>NZ_JBFUCB010000064.1:0-16498 GCF_056405435.1 Rhizobacter sp. P1_G5
ATGAAGGGGAGGCCGCACTTCGCTTCCTTCTCGCCGGGATCCCTGCCGACGAAACAGATGGAGGCGGCGCGCGGACCGCGGGGAAGCACCGGGCGAAGGTCCAGGCCGTGGGCTTCGGCGTCGAGCTGCGCGTGGTTGCGCACGATGCTTTTCAACTCGCGGGCGATTGCTTCAGTCATCTCACGCCTTTACGTCACGCCTTCGGCTTCTTGGCCGTGAGCTGCTGCAGGTAGGTGACTGTCTGGCCGACCGTGGTGAGGCAGGCACAGATGTCGGCTCTGCAGCGGTTGCGGTCGGTCGCTTCGAGCTATCGACCGGCCGCTTGCTGGCTCAATGCGGACGCTGCAGCGCTCCGGAAGTAGCCGAACGATCGGCCAAGCGACGCGCCACCCACGGACGCTCGTCAACGCGCTGTGCCGCCAGCGGATCGGGGTGGGTTGAGGGTCCGCTGTGCGCCTGCGCGAACTGGCACTATCGACCCTGAGCGGCCGGTCGAATACTGCAGGTAGCGCGCCGGAAAGCTGTCGCTCAACGTTTGACATGAGAGGCGCCGCTTGGCCTGCTGAGCGCCGTCCTTTCGATTGGTTAGGCTTCGGCGCGCGTCTGCAAGTGTGGAATGGTTTCACTTTGCGCATGGATCCTTGAACACTTCACGTTGGCCAAGAGGCAGTGAAGTGGTGCAGGCGAGGATCAGTTTGGACGGGGTAACGTTCCTGTCGGCTCTGACGATTGCATACACCGTTCGGAGCTTGCCAGAGACCGAGACGTCGTATTGGCTTGGCAACGATTCGGACGACGGGATCGTGTACGACGCTATGGAACTCTTTGCTTGGTCTCCCACCGCCGCAAGAACGGCAGGGTGCGCAGCTACAAACTCGGAGACTCGATTGATCTCGCGGCGTAGCTTCTCTTCGTTGTTTTGCCGTCTTACGGAAAGGTAGATTCCGACAACGGCGAGGATCAAGATGGACGCAGCGAAGAAACCAATGGAGTGCTTTCGATTGAGGCCATGATCGCCACCGGTTCTGTCGTCGATGGCTAATGTGACGCCTGCAATAGAAAGCGTTATTCCGCAGGCTGGAATTGCCACAACGAACGCCCAAAGTGACATGCCAGCACTCTCAGTGGACATTGTCACGTAGGCAAAGACGATGAACGCAGCTGCCGCCCAGAATGGAAGCAAGCCGAATGTGGCGACGAAGAGGAAACGCATCCCACGAAGCCTTACGTTGAAGCTGAGCAGCGAGCTTCGGGGCTGATCCCCGCACGAGTCTCAGGAATTTTTGATGTTCACCAGCGCTGGACCGTTGAGAGAAGAGCAAGACATCTACGGACAGCAGGCCAGCTGCTGATGACAGAAGCGTCGGTCCGACGAGCACGAGCATATATAGCCACCACGCACCCACGCACTCGTCTTTTGGGAACCTACCTCAAAGCTTGAGGCCCCATTCTCCCGCGCTTTTCCGCTCCCGACAGCGGTCAGCCGCGACAGACGGCTTGTGGCCGCTCTCGGGCGTCCGACGATCACTACTCGTACTGGTCGACAGCGATGCCGGAACGCTGAATCTCCTCGGCGCTCGCCGGGCGAAGAGCATCAGCAGCATCGCAGTGAGGGCATCTAGCCGCATCCTCATTCGGCCAACGTTCCTTCGGTTGAGGCAGACGCACGTCTGCGAACTGAGAGCCCTCCTCGGCACACTCAATGCTGATCTTGCCGCAACTGCAACACGTGACTAACAGCAACGAAGTGCCCTGTCCGCAGACGGGGCAAGACCTTCGTAGATGCCACGCAGGCGAATCGATTTGCATGTGACGATCTCGGGAAAGAGACTGGCGCGTCAAAGTTGGCTAGCCTATCCGAAAGCAGTCGCCCGCGAGCTTCTGCGCCTGGCCGACAGCCGCATTACGGCGCAGTCGCGACGGCCTTAGCCCATCGGCCAGTTGAGTGGTCGTAGCTGATCCGACCGGCCAAGCGCAATACGTGCAGGCGGTCCATGATTGTCGTGTCGATGCTCTCCGCTGGCGACGCTCCTGCGCGTCGACGAGTCACGCGCATCGCGACGCGCCTCACAGCTTCAGTCGCGAGAACCGCATCTAGTCGATGAGGCATGCTGCTCACCACCGCGAGTATCGAAGCATCGAGTTCGTCGTAGTCTTTCTTCTTCATTCGCCCGCCAACGTTCAGGAGTAGCCTACTCGAAACCGGCCCTTCTCGACCGGCTGCTCTTGGCCGATTGTTTCCGGTCGGCTGCTGCGCCTCGTCGGCGGTAGGCGAACCGTTGCTGACCTTCGGGTTGCCAGTTTCGCCGCCGAAAGGCAGTCGTTCAACAGAGCGGCGACCATGATGGCCGGGCCGGTTTCATTTCTCAATCACATGCCCTGACCATCTTCAGATCGCGCAGCATCCCCGGCTGGAACGGATCCAGTTGCGAGGATTTCGACGGGTAGCTGTCGAAACACTTGCCGTCGGCCGTGAAGATGCGGCGCCGTCCATCGCCGAGGTTGATTTCCCGCCCGCCGCCGGCCAAAGCCGTTCCGGCGGGTCCTGCTGGCGCCAGCAACGCGTCGGAGCGGGCAGCGATGCCCGGAGTGAAGCGCAGACGCAGATCCAGCGGTGGTGACGATGCGGCGGCCGCGGGCGCTTCGGGCAGCGCGGCCTCCGTCGGCATCGTAACGATCGGCGACCCGGGCGCCGCAGGGAGCCCGGTGTCGACGGGTCGGGCCATGGGCGCGTGCTGCGTCGGTGCGGAAGGGGTGCGTGCTGCCGGCCGTTCACGCAGCCGCGAAGGCTCGGTCGACAGCAATCGCAAAGTCGTTACCGTCGGAGCCATCGAGCCAGGCCGAGGGAGGGCCGGCCCTACCGACGCCATGTGCCACGCAGCGACGTGAAGCAACACCAGGGTAGCGAAGACCAGCCCGCGAGACAGGCGTTGTCGTGGCATCGGAAACGGTTTGAGGGCGAGCGCGCAGTATCGCCGAGAGCATGGCGGGGAGGTCGCTGATTGCCGCCTCCCGAAGCGGACACTCTCCAACTGCAACTACTGGCCGTTTGAACGCGATCAAACTCAGCCCGGCAGTTGTAGCGCGACTCGTGTCGTCATTCGATGGTCGTCTGTGACGGCCGTCTTAGGTACACCATCTGCGCTAACCTGTGCGCCCCATCTACGCCTCCATTGTGCCGACATGAAGTTCAGCGCAGAACCCCTCTGCAATCCCTTCGATAACCCGCTTGTTGCCTTCATCACCCATGGCGTCGCCACTGCAGTCCTGCTCGCTGGATGCTGGTTCTCCCTCGCCGTTCAGTCTTGGTGGCCAGCTGCATCGTCTCTAGTCGTGCTTGCAGGACTTGAGGGACTTTGGTTGTTCCACTTGCTTAGTCGATGAAGAGTCGAATCCGAAAGCCGCCATTCGCGAAGGACTCCTCATGGCCGGAATGAGCCATCAGTAGTGAGCCGACTACACGGACGAGCGCTCTCGCAAGCGTTCGATCCACTCATTGTCGGCATTGCTAAGGACGTCAACCAGTGGCCAGCCAGGCGCAGTCTCGACAGCGTGCAGCAGGCTCCAGGCCAGGCCAAAGCAGTCGTCCGTACCGAAGCATCCCATCAGGGCACGAGCCTCGTCGTCGGTCAGCGGAGTTCGGATCCGTCCCAAGAGGTCCTCAAGGTGCTGGAGCACCTCGATGGAAGCCTCCGCGCTGTCAGGAAGCCTGCCGAGCGCGACGAATTCTTGTACTGCTGGTTGCATGCCGAAAGAGTATCACCGAGGATCTCGAAACCCCGGTTTGAAAGTCTGGGAGCGGACGTTCGCCACTGGCAGCTTCTGGCCGAGGCTGTGTGAAAACTCGCCGCGTTGAAGGTCGCCACCGAAATCGACCTCTCAGATCGCGCTGCATTCGACGATCGACCTTCAGGTAGGGGTGAGAAGACCCCTGAAACGCTTCGAGTCTCGAGTTTTCACACAGCCTCGGCCGGTCGCAGCCGGCCCCTTGGAGGTAGGCTGAAACGCAATGGCTTTCGAGTCATATCCGTTCAGGTGGCGTACGCGCCTTCGGCGCCATCTACCGTGGTTTCTTGTCAACCTTGGCGTTGCTGACAAGGGCGACGATTGCGAGGCCCTTGGCGGTGTTCACGAGTGGTTCAACGTTGACGGTGCTCTGAGCGCCTGCTATCACTGCAAAATCGAAAGGCGGGGCAGGCTATGGAAGACCGCTGAAGCTGTGGGCCGCGATGGACAGTAGTCGGCCAGAACCCGCACTAGACTGGCGTCGGCCTTCGGGGAGTCACTCAGACTGCCCGGCTCCGTGCTGCTCATGCGATCCCACCAGGAGTCTTTAGACGTGGAAAGAGTCAATTGGCGAATCCCTACGGGATTCGTCCTTGCGCCCGTCCTCCCGTGCGGCATTTTGGTGCTGGGCTCAGCCGCGCTGTCCGGTCAATGGAATGCCATCGGGTTCGTGGTCATCTCGATGGTCACTGTTTCCTGGGCGGTAATCGCCGTGTTCGGCGTACCCTCATTCTTGATGCTCAGACGAGTCAAGAAGGTTTCGCTCGTCGACTGCCTGGCAGGAGGTGCTTGCTGCGCGCTGCTGCTGAGCTTGGCCCTCCATGCGCTCGCGACGTTCATGCTGAGAGACGGCGGCTACTCTGCTGGTGACTCGGGAGGCGCGACGTACATCAACAACAGGCTCACGTCCCATGGGGTCTACGTCGAACTCCAGGGACTTCTTTCAAACCTGATCTTGGGAGCGGCTATCGGAGCCTGCTTCTGGGGATTCGCCCTGGGGCCTTCTCGAAAAGGTGTTAGACCCATCGCCTGAGCTCGCGCAGACATCGCCCAATGGCTTCGGTCGAGTGCGGCCAGGAGCCGTCCTCGGACAACGTCAGCTTTCCGGCTTCATAGAATTCGCCCCGTGCCACTCTTCACCTACATCGTCAGCTACGCCGGCGCCAACCACGTCGCGCAGGGCAGTCACAGCAACTTCACCGGATTTGCCATGACCTGGGCTTCAAACATCCCAACGACCGCGTTGCCGTCGCTCACCCCAGTCTTGCGCAAGGAGCTCCTTCAGAAGGCGTACCGAGGTGCGTTCTTGGAGGTATCTGGCGTGAAGCACGTCTGGCGAAATTCTCTCGAGCTGGGCGGGCGCGAGTTGACAGTCCTCGCCGTGCAGACTGAACGGTAGGCTAGCCGCTCGATTGGCAACAGTCGGCCAAGAAGCGACGTTCAGCCTTGCGTCGCAGAGCTGCCATTCAGGGTGCAGGTGACCTGAAATTGACTGTCACGCTCCGCCGGAAGCTCTGCGTCGATCGCACTCACAACCAGATCGGYCACCGCTGCCGCCTCGCTCGAAGCTTCCTCGCGTAGCCCRCGCACCGTTCCGCGCCGATCCTCCATCGCTTCGTCCTGACTGGCCTTGAGTTTGCCTTCCAGACGATCAACAGGGATCTCGATCCCTACGATGGCGTGCATCATCTTTTCGATGAACAGGCCAGGTGCATCCGCAACACGCCATGGCGTCGGACGGCCGGCCTCGTGAACCGCAGTAAGACGCTGCAACATGTCGAGCATCCACTCGCGGTCCTCGACAACCCGTGCGACGCCATGTGCATGCGCCACCACGTAGTTCCAGGTTGGCACGACCTTCCCGTGCTCTGTCTTGCCTGGGTACCAGTTCGGCGTGATGTAAGCCTGTGGCCCTTGAAACATCACCACGGAAGGAACGGACGAACCGAGTACACGCCAGACGTCGTTGGCGCGTGAGACGTGCCCCAGCAAAGTACCGAGCGGTCCCCGGCTCCGGTCCAGAAGGAAGGGCACATGGTTCGCGCTGAGGCCCGCACTGCTGTGGCACACCCATGCGCCGAGCGGATGAGAAGCCATCAGCGAAAAGAGCGCCTCGCGATCCGTCAGTTGATGCAGTCGATTCACGTACATGAGGAGCCTTCACATTCCAACGAGAGCGTGCCTTGCCAGCATCGCCGAGAGCACGAACATGGTGGCGCCGATCAGGCCGTCCAGCATTTGCCACGCTCTTGGTCGGGCGAACCAAGGGGCGAGCCAACGGGCTCCGAAGCCGAGTATCGCGAACCAGGTCAGGCTCGCACCGCTGGCACCAGCAATGAACCAAAGTTGAAGCCCAACCGGTTGCTGCGCGCCGATGCTGCCGACCAACAGAACAGTGTCCAGGTAGACATGCGGATTGAGGAGCGTGAAGGCAGCTGCTTGCGCCAGCGCCGCACTCAGTCGCAGCACCGAACCATCTCGGGCCGCATCCAGCCGTTGTTCGTGCCGCGCGCGTCGTAGCGCCCGCCACCCATAGACAGCCAGGAAGATGGCGCCTGCCAATGCCAGGGCCCGCGCCAGGTCGGGACTCTGTCCCAAGGCCCGTGCCATGCCCAGGACACCTGCCGCGATGAGGACGGCGTCTGCCGCCGCACAGAACAGCACCACGCTGCCCACATGCTCGCGGCGCAGCCCCTGACGGAGCACGAAGGCGTTCTGAGCGCCGATCGCCACGATGAGACCGAGGCTCAGAGCCAGGCCTTGAACGAATACGGGGAACGCGAGCGATGGGGTGGCGGTGGAGATCATCCTGCCCCTAGGTTGCCAGCCCGCATGAATGAAGACAAACTAAACGCACTAACCTTGATGAAGTAAAACTAATTCATGTTGGACTACGCTGCGCTGTCCGCCCTGGCAGCCGTTGTTCGGGAGGGCAGCTTCGAGCGCGCGGCTCAGTCGCTGTACGTCACGCCTTCGGCGGTCTCTCAGCGAATTCGTTCGCTCGAAGAAAAGGTGGGCTCTGCCCTCGTGGTGCKGGGGCAACCCTGCCGCGCGACGGACACCGGCCGACGCTTGTGCCAGCACGTGGACCGCGTGCGGCTGCTCGAGCAGGAACTGCAGGGTGCGTTGCCGGCGCTCGCACCGGAAGGCCCCACGCGCGTGACGCTGCCGATTGCGGTGAACGCCGACAGCCTGGCCACGTGGTTCGCACCGGCTGTCGCAGCCTTTGCGGCCGATGCTCCCGTGCTGGTGGAACTGGCCGTCGACGACCAGGACCACACCGCCAATTGGCTTCGCAATGGCGCCGTTCTGGCGGCAGTGACGGGAACGGCACGCCCTCCGGCTGGCTTCAACAGTCGGCCTCTGGGATCCATGCGCTACCTGGCCGCCGCCAGCCCGGCCTACATGGCGCGCCACTTCACCGGTGGCGTCGGGGCCGGCAGTCTTGCCAGAGCGCCCAGCCTGGTCTTCAACACGAAAGACGATTTGCAGGCCCGCTGGGTGCGGCGCCTGTGTCACCGAGATGTGGAACTGCCTCGGCATACCGTTCCTTCAGCCCATGCGTTCGTCGCCGCTGCCTTGGTGGGGATGGGCTGGGGCCTGCACCCGCAAGTGCTGATTGCATCTCACCTGCATGAAGGCACGCTGGTCGAACTGGCGCCCGATAGCCCTCTGGATGTGCCTCTGTACTGGCAGCACGCGCGCGCTGCGTCAGGGTTGATAGAGGGGTTGAGCCGCAAGGTTGTGGCTGCAGCCGGTCGGGTGCTGTTGGCCCCATGACGTGGGCTCAAATCGAACGCGGGCACGGAACCAGATTCGGCCGACCGCTCTTGCCGATCATCAGCGCCAGCTACGGGTCGATAGCTCCGCTTCGCGTCTCGCAGGAGCGGCCGTTCTGCCTGGTCAACCCTGGCATGCAACCTCGTCCATTCGGGCGCGACTGAGCAAACCCAACGCGTCGCAAGACAAAGTCCCCTCCCCGTCAGAGCGGTCACTTGGGCGACGGGCTCTGACCGACCGCAACCAGTCTGGAACAGACTTCGCACACCCAAGCATCCACGCACGGCCAATGCACTACCTCACCCTAGACCTCAGTGACAACTCCGAAGGCATCTCCACATTGGAGGCCCTCGCCTCCACCACCGCAGAGCACCACCCCGCCGCATTGGCCGAAGCCCACCACCTCCTCGACTGGGCCTGGCGCCGCTTCCCGCACACGCACGGTCCGGCGGATGAGGGCATGGACTGGGATCACGACCTGCAGGTGAACGTCGAAGACGGCGGGTGGCATGCGATCACGCTGACCATCACCGGGACGCAGCGCTTCATCGACGAGTTCATCGAGGCGTTTGGCGACCCGCGGGACTGACAAGAAGCCGCCCCCGAGGCAGTGATACATTCCCCTCGCCTGCCACATTGCAGGTCGGGGGTGAGAGCCCGGAAAACACAGGCGCGCAGCCGCTTCCCAGCGGCTTTTGTTTGCGTGTCACACACACCTATGGGTCCAGTTTTTGGCGGCCCGGGTGGGGGAGCCTTCGGGCTCGCCKGTGCCTGTGTTCCGGTCTCTCAACCCTGCTTTGGGTCGCCACCCCCGTTTGAGAGCGAGGGTGGCGGCTTTAACCGCAACACAGGAGCCCTTCACATGGCTGGTACCCCCGTCGGCGCCTCCCGCACGCCGACCTTTCCCGCTTCTTCACCGCAGTCCGACCAAGCGGGTTCTCCCTCCCCCGCCTCCGGCCCCGAGCCGGAGCCTGACCCCGAGCCACCCCCCGCCCCACCCGAGCGCCGCGTCCACTACCGCTTCCAGCACCACTGCCACCCCTCCCCGATCGACAGCGTCGAGTTCACGCTGAAGGCCGGCCTGGTGCATCGCCTGCTGGAGCACGTCATCGATGTCAGTGACGGTGTCGCCGCGTGGCTCGAGGTCGATGAGCGCGAGCGCCCCAAGCCCCCGCCCGACGAGGTGCCGCCTGCCGTCCATCGCGCGCAAGACACCGCGATGCGCGGCCTGTGCGTCGCCGCGCTCGAACTCATCGGCGATCAGTCCCGCCGCCTCACCGGCTGGGTCTGCGAGCAGCAGTTCCACGCGCCCGAGTTCGGCGTGATGCCGCCGCGGCGGCGCAGGCCGCCGGTGCCCCCGCGCTGACGGGTTCAAGGTGCTGCGCACCGGCGGGTCTCAGCCGTCGAGGTTGTAGTCGTCGCCCGTCATCGCCGTCTTCTCCGCCGTGCGCACGCCTTCTCCCTTGAAGGCCTTCCAGTTCTCCACCATGGTCTTGGCAAAGAAGGCGTTGGAGATGTCGTACTGCTTGCCGAACGCCGAATCCCAGCTCAGCCACAGGCTGACGAAATCCACGCGGTACACCTTCGCCTTCGAAGCGGGGTCGGCGGTGTAGAAGCGCGAGCTGTCTTTCAGCGCTCGCGCATGGTGGCGCACCGCCTGCCAGCGCGCGCCCTCCCCGGCGATCTTGGTGTACGCGTCCAGGCCCTTTTCATCCCCGCCGCCCGTCAGCGTGGAGATCGCGCTGCCGTCGCCCTGGTGGTGCACGTTGCTGTACTTGAGGTTGCGCTCGCCGACGACATCACCGGGGTTCACCTTGCCGCCGCCGACTTCGTCGTTGCTGTTGAACATCGACGGGTAATCCTTCGTGCCGTCGTTCCCGGTGTCCATGATCTGCTCGACGTACCCGGTGAACGCAGGCGCATGCTGGTAGACCACGTCGAGCTGCTCCAGCTCCTTGCGCTCGCTGCGCCCGTAGCGGATGGTGACGTACAGGAAATAGGGGTCGACGTTGGGCACCTTCGTGGTGTTCAACGCCTTCTTCGTCGGCGTGTACATGTTGTTCTGCTTCCACGGCTGGTCCTTGCGCTTGCCGATCTGGCGGTCGGCACCCCAGCTGTCAACGCGCTTGCCCACCTCGGCATTGAGGGCAGCCGCCTTCACGAGCCCATCGGTGCGGTCACCCTCCACGTCGGCCGATCGGTAATAGATGTTCACGCTGCGGCCATCGCCCACGAGGGTGCGTGTGCCCTCGTCCACCAAGGCCAGGCCGCCAGCCAGGTTCGCCTGGCTGAGGTTCTTGCGCTGCACCGGTGCGGCCGCTGGCCGCATCTCGCCGATCTGCCGGCGCTGCGCCAGCATGCGCGGGCTGCCCTGGATATGGGCATCGACGGCATCGATGCGCTTGTCCGCGAACGCCTGGGCCGCCCCGCGCGCGCCGGAAGACTGCTCGGTGGCCACCGCGTGGGCGGGTTCAGCCACGGGATTTCCTCGGATGAGTTTCATCGCCAGCCCCTTGATCTGCAGGCCGTTATAGCGGCGCGCCGGGCGCGGCGCCATCAGCTCAGAGCTGATTTGCACCCTCTCAAGTCGCCGCCTGTCGGCATGGAAGCCGACGGCCGCTGGAAGAACTGGCTCAAGCTCAAGAACCTGATCCAAAAGCGGAACCAATGGCCCGCCGGGGTCACAGAGCCACCATGACTCTGACCCCACCGCTCGCCCCGGCCGCAGCGGCATCCCGATAGAAGAGCCGCAGCGCAGAAAGAGGCCTCCAGGTGTCAATCAAAGACAAAGACCCCATCCAACGGGAGCTCGCGTTCATCGTCGAGCAGCTTTCGGATTTCTACGAGCCGGCGGAAGCCCGCACGTGGATCCAGTCGCGGCAGAAACTTCTGGGCGGCCAGGTGCCGGCGGAGTTGATCCAGGCCAACCGCGTCGACGAAGTGCTGGCTGCGATCCATCAATTGCGCGACGGGATCCACCCCTGACTCCGTCGGGCTGAAGGGGAGAACCGCAGCGCGCCGCTACAGATAGTGCGAACGCCATTGCACCCCCGCCCATTCCGCGCCAAGATCCGTCCGCCATCGCCTATCCCACGTTTCGCGCCCCGGCGCGTTCCCCGCAGGAGGCTCTTCATGGACATGAACCGAAGGCAGTTCTTCCGCGTCAGCGGAGCCGGGCTCGCCGCATCCAGCCTCGTCGCGCTGGGTTTCTCGCCGGCCACGGCCCTGGCCGAGACGCGCCAGTTCAAGCTCGCCCGCACCACCGAGACCCGCAACACCTGCCCGTACTGCTCGGTCGGCTGCGGCATCATCATGTACAGCCTGGGCGACAAGGCGAAGAACGTCGTCGCCGACATCATCCACATCGAGGGCGACCCCGATCACCCGGTCAACCGCGGCACGCTGTGCCCCAAGGGCGCCGGCCTGCTCGATTTCGTGCACAGCCCCAACCGCCTCAAGTACCCCGAGGTGCGCGAGGCCGGCAGCACCGAATGGAAGCGCGTCTCGTGGGACGAAGCCATGTCGCGCATCGCCACGCTGATGAAGGCCGACCGCGACGCCAACTTCACCCCCACCAACGCCGCCGGCCAGGTCGTCAACCGCTGGACCACCACCGGCATGCTCTGCGCGTCGGCATCCAGCAATGAATCGGGCTACATCACGCACAAGGTGATGCGCTCGATGGGCTTGCTGGTCTTCGACAACCAGGCGCGCGTCTGACACGGACCGACGGTGGCCAGTCTGGCCCCGACGTTCGGACGCGGTGCGATGACCAACCACTGGGTGGACATCAAGAACGCCGACCTCGTTCTCATCATGGGCGGCAACGCCGCCGAAGCCCACCCCTGCGGCTTCAAGTGGGTCATCGAGGCCAAGCACCACAACAAGGCCCGGCTGGTCGTCGTCGACCCGCGCTTCACGCGCTCGGCCGCCATGGCCGACTACTACGCCCCCATCCGCGCCGGCAGCGACATCGCCTTCCTGGCCGGCGTCATCAACTACCTGATCAGCAACGACAAGCTGCAGAAGGAGTACGTGAAGGCGTACACCAACGCCTCGTTCATCGTCGGCGAGGCCTACGGCTTCCRGGACGGCATCTTCTCGGGTTACGACGAGGCCAAGCGCAGCTACAGCAACGCGAGCTGGGGCTACGAGCTCGACGAGCACGGCTTCGCCAAGACCGACCCCACGCTCGAGCACCCGCGCTGCGTGCTGCAGGTGATGAAGCGCCACTACGCGCGCTACACGCCCGAGCTGGTGAGCCGCATCACCGGCACGCCGAAGGACAAGTTCCTGAAGGTCTGCGAGATGATCGCGACCACCGCGGTGCCCAACCGCGCGATGACCATCATGTACGCGCTCGGCTGGACCCAGCACAGCCAGGGCTCGCAGATGATCCGCACCGCGGCCATCGTGCAGCTGCTGCTCGGCAACATCGGCATCGCCGGCGGCGGCATGAACGCGCTGCGCGGCCACAGCAACATCCAGGGCCTGACCGATCTCGGCCTGCTGTCGAACTCGCTGCCGGGCTACCTCTCGCTCGCCCGCGAGACCGAGCAGGACCTCGAGACCTACTACAAGACCCGGGCGCTGAAGCCGCTGCGCCCCAACCAGATGAGCTACTGGCAGAACTACCCGAAGTTCTTCGTCAGCCTGCAGAAATCGTGGTGGGGCGCCGCGGCCACGGCCGAGAACTCGTGGGCCTACCACTACCTGCCGAAGATCGACAAGGTCTACGACGTGCTGCAGGCCTTCGAGCTGATGAGCCAGGGCAAGCTCAACGGCTACATCTGCCAGGGCTTCAACCCGGTCGGCTCGTTCCCCAACAAGAAGAAGATCATCGAAGGGCTGTCGAAGCTGAAGTTCCTGGTGACGATCGATCCGCTCAACACCGAGACCTCGGAGTTCTGGAAGAACTTCGGCGAGTTCAACGACGTGAAGAGCGAGGCCATCCAGACCACGGTGTTCCGCCTGCCGTCGACCTGCTTCGCCGAAGAAGACGGCTCGCTGACCAACTCGGGCCGCTGGCTGCAATGGCACTGGAGGGGCGCCGAGCCGCCGGGCGAGGCGCGCGGCGACCCGGAAATCATCGCCGACCTGTTCCACCGCATGCGCACCGCCTACGCGAAGGACGGCGGCGCCTTCCCCGACCCGATCGTCAAGCTGACCTGGCCGTACAAGATCCCGCACAGCCCGTCGGCCGACGAGCTGGCGATGGAATACAACGGCAAGGCCTTGGCCGACGTGCTGGCCCCGCCCGACCCGAAAGACCCGAAGGCGCCGCCCAAGGTGCTGGCGAAGGCGGGCGAGCAGCTCGCGGGCTTCGGCCTGCTGCGCGACGACGGCAGCACCGCGAGCGGCTGCTGGATCTACTGCGGCGCCTGGACGCAGGCCGGCAACCAGATGGCGCGCCGCGACAACAGCGACCCGTGGGGCATCGGCCAGACGCTGAACTGGGCCTGGGCCTGGCCGGCGAACCGGCGCATCCTCTACAACGCCGCGTCGAGCGCACCCGACGGCAAGCCCTGGGATGCGCGGCGCAAGCTGGTGCAGTGGAACGGCACCGCGTGGAGCGGCTCCGACGTGCCCGACATCCGCCCCGATGCCAACCCAGGCGACGCCGAACGCGTGCAGCCGTTCATCATGACGGCCGAAGGCGTCGCGCGGCTCTTCGCGCCGACCGGCATGGCCGAGGGGCCGCTGCCGGAGCACTACGAGCCGTTCGAATCGCCGCTGGCCGCCAACCCGATGCACCCGAACAACCCGAAGGCCCGCGCCAACCCCGCGGCCCGCGTGTTCAAGGGCGATCTCGAGATGATGGGCACGCCGAAGGAGTTCCCGCTGGTGGCCACCAGCTACCGGCTGACCGAGCACTTCCACTACTGGACCAAGAACGTCGAGACCTCGGCCATCATCCAGCCGCAGCAGTTCGTCGAGATCGGCGAAGAGCTGGCCAAGGCGCGCGGCATCGCCAACGGCGACATGGTGAAGGTCTCGTCGAAGCGCGGCTCGATCAAGGCGGTGGCGCTGGTGAGCAAGCGCATTCCGCAGCTCGACGTCGACGGCCGCAAGGTCGACACGGTGGGCCTGCCCAACCACTGGGGCTACGTGGGCCTGGCGAAGAAGGGCTACCTGGTGAACACGCTGACACCCTTCGTCGGCGATGCGAACACGCAGACGCCCGAGTACAAGTCGTTCACGGTCAACATCGAGAAGGCCTGAGCCATGAGTTCACTGCAATCTCTCGACATCGCCGCCCGCTCGGCCACCACCACGCCGAGCCCGCACGCGCGCACGACGACCGAGGTCGCGAAGCTGATCGACGTCTCCAGCTGCATCGGCTGCAAGGCCTGCCAGGTGGCGTGCATGCAATGGAACGACCTGCGCGACACCGTGGGGAACAACGTCGGCGTGTACGACAACCCGGCCGACCTGAGCGCCGAATCGTGGACGGTGATGCGCTTCTCCGAGGTCGAAACCAAGTCGCTGAACGAAGAGATGAAGCTCGAGTGGCTGATCCGCAAGGATGGCTGCATGCACTGCGACGACCCCGGCTGCCTGAAGGCCTGCCCGGCGCCCGGCGCGATCGTGAAGTACACGAACGGCATCGTCGACTTCATCGAGGAGAACTGCATCGGCTGCGGCAACTGCGTCACCGGCTGCCCGTTCGACGTGCCGCGCATCAGCAAGAAGGACAGCAAAGCCTACAAGTGCACGCTGTGCTCCGACCGCGTCAGCGTCGGCCTGGAGCCGGCCTGCGTGAAGGCCTGCCCGACCGGCGCGATCCACTTCGGCAGCAAGGAAGACATGCTCGAGTACGGCAGCGAGCGCATCGCCGACCTGAAGGAGCGCGGCTATGCGCAGGCGGCCGTGTACGACCCGCCCGGCGTCGGCGGCACGCACGTGATGTACGTGCTGCAGCACGGCGACAAGCCGCAGCTGTACCACGGGCTGCCGGCCAACCCGCAGATCAGCCCGTGGGTCTCGCTGTGGAAGGGCGCGGCCAAGCCGCTGGCGCTGGCCGCGATGATCGGCGCCGCGGTGGTCGGCTTCTTCCACTACACGAAGGTCGGGCCGGTCGAGGAGCCGGTGGACGAGGAGGATCGGCCATGAAGCGTTTCATCCAGCGTTATGCCGACGGTACGCGCATGAACCACTGGGCGGTGGCGATGCTGTTCTTCTGCGCCGCGCTGTCGGGGCTCGCGTTCTTCCACCCGGCCCTCTACTTCCTGACGATGCTGTTCGGCGGCGGCCCGTGGACGCGCATCCTGCACCCGTTCTTCGGCGTGCTGATGGTGATCGGCTTCGTGCTGCTGTTCGCCAAGGTGTGGCGCGACAACGCCTGGAAGCCGCGCGACACCGCGTGGTTGAAGGCGGCCCCGCACCTGATGAAGACCGGCCACGAGCACGGCATGCCGCCGGTCGAGAAGTACAACGGCGGCCAGAAGCTGGTGTTCTGGCTCTTCGGCATCAGCCTGCTGCTGCTGTTCATCACCGGCTTCGTGTTCTGGCAGCCGTGGTTCGCCGACTATTTCCCGATCCCGCTGCGCCGCATCGCGGTGGTGGTGCACGCGCTGTCGGCGGTGGTGCTGGTGCTCAGCGTGATCGTGCACTTGTACGCCGCGATCTGGGTCAAGGGCACGATGCGGGCGATGACCCGCGGCACCGTCACCGAGGCCTGGGCACGGCAGAATCACCCGCTCTGGTACCGAGAGATCACCGGCAAGGAATGATGTCGAGCCGACTGCTGTCACCCGAAGAGATCGCGGTGCAGGCGGGGCAGCAGGTGCCTTACCTGCGGCTGCCCGAGCGCGGCACCGTGTTCGCCGAGCGCGAGATGCGGCTGCGCCAGCTGGCCGCCGGCGGGCATGCGATGCGCGATTTCCTGCTGTTCATGGCCGAGCTGGCGCAGGCGCAGCACGGGCTGCTGCAGGCGTACCCGGCCGTTGCGCTGCCCGATGCGGCGGCGCTCGATGCCGCATCGCGGGCCGGCCTGCCGCCGCTGCCGGCCGAGCACTGGCCGCGCGATGCCGCCTGGCGTGAGGGCCTGCGCCGGCTGCTCGATGCGCTGCTGCCGCGCCTGGCGGGCAGCCCCGCGCTGGCCGCCGTGCAGGCGTTGCAGGACACCCATGCCGGCGACGATGCCTGGCTCGACCAGCAGGCCGACCGCCTGCTGACCGGCGTGATGCTGGGGCTGGACCTGGCCGCCGCCCCGCTGGTGGCCGCGGCGCTGCAGGTGTACTGGACGCAGCTCGTGCTCGCGACGCAGGCGGCGCGCGGTGCCGACCGCCTGCCGCCCTTCGGCCGCACCGACGATGCCACGCTGTGCCCGTGCTGCGGCAGCCGGCCGGTGGCCAGCATCTCGCGCATCGGCGGCAGCGATGCCGGCTTCCGCTACCTGCAGTGCGCGCTGTGCGCCGCGCAGTGGCACATGGTGCGCATCAAGTGCACGCACTGCCTCGGCACCCAGGGCATCCACTACCAGTCGCCGCAGCGCGTGGGCACCGAGGCCCGCGAGGCCAAGCCGGCCACCGAGGCCGAGACCTGCGACGCCTGCGGCCACTACCTGAAGATCGTGCACATGGAGCGCGATGTGAATGTCGAGCCGGTCGCCGACGACCTCGGCTCGGTGACGCTCGACCTGCTGGTCAGCGAGGCCGGGTTCCGGCGGCACGGCATCAACCTGATGCTGCTGTTCGGCGACGACGGCACTGACGACGGCGTTGACGACGGCGGGGGAGGCTGATGGAGCGGCCCGAGACGTCCGTGGTTCACGGCGGCGGGTCGCAGGAGGCACGGCCCCAGGACCTGCCCTCGATCGACAAGCTGCTGCGCAGCGACGCCACGCGCGCGCTGCTCGACGCGCATGGCCACTCGCTGGTGGCCGGCGAGGCACGCGCGCTGTTGGAAGGCCTGCGCGCGCAGGCGGTGG
>NZ_JBFUCB010000065.1:0-16492 GCF_056405435.1 Rhizobacter sp. P1_G5
GGCGCACTGGCCCCACCTCATCTACTGGAACAAGGTGGACCGCGGCGGTCACTTTGCAGCCTTCGAGCAGCCGACGATCTTCACCGAAGAGCTACGCAAGGCGTTCAGGACGGTTCGCGCGTGATGCGGGCGGTCGCGGGGGCGGCACGCGCCGACGTCCATCCACGCGAAGAGAAAGCCGCGCTTGGCCAGTTGATGCTGAGACCTATTCGAATCTCTCCTGCTGGAACAACGTTCCCAAGGGAGGCCACTTCCCCGCGATGTAGCAGCCCATGCTGTTCGTCGCGGAGACGCGAAGCGCACTGCGCCAATTCCGCTAGCGCCGAACTCTCTCGATGTCGCCCGTCAAGCGGACGGCTCTCCGAGAGGGACAGTTCCACCAATTGATCCACAACTCATCACGAGGACAAGAAATGGCAAAAGTACTGGTTCTCTACTACTCGAGCTACGGCCACGTCGAGGCCCTGGCAAACTCAGTCGCTGATGGCGCCCGCAGCGCAGGCGCGACCGCAACTGTCAAGCGCGTTCCCGAACTTGTTCCGGACGAAGTCGCGACGGCCAGCCACTTCAAGTTGAACCAAACGGCTCCGATTGCGAGTCCGAACGAGCTCGCGGACTATGACGCGATCATCGTGGGCACTCCCACCCGATTCGGCAACATGGCAGCCCAGATGAAGAACTTCCTCGATCAAACCGGAGGACTTTGGTTCGCCGGCAAGCTGATCGGCAAGGTCGGTTCGGTCTTTGCATCTACGGCCACTCAGCACGGCGGCCAAGAGTCGACGATCTTGTCAACACACACCGTCATGCTGCATCACGGCATGATCATCGTCGGCCTTCCATATGCCGCCAAAGGCCAGATGCGCCTGGACGAGATCACCGGTGGCAGCCCTTACGGCGCGTCGACCATCGCGGGCGGTGACGGCTCAAGACAACCCAGCGCGAACGAGTTGGAGTTGGCGCAATTCCAGGGTCGGCACGTCGCCGAGATCACACAGCGCCTGACACGGACCGCCTGAACGGTCGAGCGATCAAGGAAGGACCAGCGAGGTCATTGGAGTAGGCGATGTTGACTCGAACGTCGCTTGCCCGTTGGCAATGAGCGAGATTTGTGCCAGACCCGAATCGGAGGGTTGCCTGGTCCTTCGCATGCTCGCATCACTCTGCGCGTCAGGCGTTCTGCAGGTTGAATCGCCCCGGGGTGATTCAGGTTGCCTGCCTTGGGTGTGATTTGATTCGCGGCCGCAATCAACCCGGTCTCGCTGAGGACAACCGTTAAAGAGAAGTGCTTCTCAAGGACTTCGCGTTGAAGCCAACGCCGATATGGGTGGCGTACGGCAACGATCCACCCCGATCCCCAGACATCTACAAGACCGCGGCGGGGATCGATCGGTAGTCAATCACCAAGGAAGAATGCCATGTCAGATCGTATCCACGAACTCCTGCACCGCAACCTTCAGGAGGTCTTCGGCGAAGGCGATGCGACGTGCCGTCGTGCAGCGATCAAGGATTTCTATACCGAAGACTGCGCGCTCTACGTTCCCCCGGGAGTATTCATCGGGCACGACGCCCTCGACAAGTTCGCCGGAGACCTTCGCGCGACGCACCCGCACTTTTCCTATACGCCGGACGGTGAACCTCAGGCTCTCCACAACGCCGGCCGCATTGCTTGGAGTTCCGGCGTGAAGGGCGAGGAGCCGGATTACACGGGCCTGGATGTCATCATCGTTCGCGATGGGAAGATTGCCGCGCTCTACGTCTTCCTGGATTCGATGCCTACCTGAAAGCGGCCCTCCGCCACCGCCAGTTCACGGCCCTTCGAAGCTGACACTGACCCGAACATCGTCGCCGGCCTTGGTGGCCCCGGTCGCCAGTTCCGCTGAGAGGCTGGTCCTGAAAGTGCAGCGGTCATTCCACGATCAACTGGTCGAATGACAGCTGCTCCAGGCAGCGGTCGCAGGACCGCGGAAATCGAGCGACTGCAGCCAGTCTGAAGCAGGCCTCCATAGTTGATCGACCGCTTCGCAGCGACAGCCGTCGTCAACGGTTGCGATGCCGATAACAGCCCTCGCTGGCATTGCGGTCGTTGACCACACGGCGTTAAGACGGAAGGCRCCGCGACTGCTTCAGACAGTCACTCAAGTCGAAATCGGAGGTGTGAACAGAGGGGACAATGGATCGGCCGGTTAGGAACGCCCCAACCGGACGCGATCTGTCGAATGCCAGCTGAAGGATATTGGAATGTCTCTGACCGGCTTGATCTTGGGCGCCAAGGTACTCTTTGACAAAGTCAAGGATGCCGCCACGGCGGCGCTCAAGAGCACTCGTACCGTCCGCGAAGAGTTCAAGGTCGCGCGCAAGCCAGAGCTGGCAGAGCCTGTGACCGAGGCCACATTGAAAGCGGCCTTGCGGCGACTGCAGTCGCCGACCGTGCCCGAAAACTTTGTCGATTCCGGTCAGCGAGTCGTGGCGAAAGTCTTGCTGCCTTCGCAGCTGACTGACGTCAGCGCTCGCCAGTTCTTCGATACGCCCGGCATCGTCGATGCACTGCGTGAGGTTCAAGCGGCTGACGTACTAGAGCGGCCTGCGCCTTCCGAAACTCTTGAACGCCTTGCGCGCCGCTATGAGGAAGTCGCCAGCGCCAATCCCCAGGAGTCGGCGGCCTTTCTCAATTCCATCCGTGCAGTGATGGTCGCCAACATCACAACGCGCGTGGACGATGTTGGTGCTGCGGCTACGACGGCCGCAGCCACTGAAGTGATCATCAACCGGATCAATCGGTTGGAATCTGACCTCGGAAAATCCGTGCCGGCCCAGTTGCAGCTCAAGGAGCCAGATGCCGAAGTGCTGAAGTCCTGGAAGACTGCCTTCGCCGCGGCATCAAAGCCGCTTCTCGGATGGCGACAGGTTGTTGGCGCCGGCGCCGGTGAGCACATCGACCGACCAGAACTCGCGCGGCTGCACGAGTTGCTTGAGCAGGACGAGCCAGTCACCTGCGTGCTATTGGGCGACCCTGGCTCCGGAAAATCCGCGCTCCTTTCCAAGTTTGCCGGCGAGCTTTCGGCCAGAGACGATCTCACGGTGCTGGCCATCAAGGCCGACCTGATGTCTAGGTCTGTGGCAACCGAAAGCGACCTACAGGCCGATCTGGGGCTGCCCGAGCCACCGAGCGTGATGCTCGGCAAGTTGGCCAAGCAAGGCAAGGTCGTGCTGCTGCTTGACCAGGTTGACGCACTGGCCGACCGGCTGGATCTAAAGACGAGCCGACTCAGCCTGCTATTGACCCTCATCCAGCAGATGAGCTTCGTCGCGGGCGTCCGCGTCTTCCTGTCCTGCAGGCGCTTCGAGTTCAGTCACGACACGCGCCTGACGACCATCTCTGCGCAAGAGGTCGCGCTCGCGCTACCCTCGTGGGAAGAGGTCGTGCCGATCCTTCAAGCCAACGGCGTTGCCACGAGCGGCTGGCCAGATGACGCCAAAAACGTCTTGCGCGTTCCCCAGCAGCTCAACACATTCTTGCAACTGAGAGCCCAAGGCATCGACGAGCCGGTCACCAACTACCAGGCGATGCTCGAGCGCCTATGGAATGCCCGCGTCGTGAAGGGACAGAGCGTGCAGATCTCACAACTCGCATATCGCATCGCCGAGGCGATGGCCGATCGCGAGGAGCTCTGGCTCTCGCGGCTGCTGTTCGAAGATGCGAACGATGATCTGACGGCGTTGCTGGCAACGGGGGTGATCACCGAGGGCGAGCACGGCAAGATCGGCTTTTCCCACCAGACCGTTTTCGAATACGCGCTCGCCCGTAGTTTCGTCAAAACAAAGGGGGGCTTGTCGACTTACGTCCTGGGCCGTATGGATTCGCTTTTCGTCAGACCGAAGGTGCTCTATGGGCTGACGTTCCTGCGGAATACCCAGAGCTCCTCCTACGACAGCGAGTTCCAGACGCTGTGGGCTAGCAAGGATCTCCGTGCGCATCTGCGCTTCCTGCTCATCGATTTTCTCGGGTCGCAGGTGCAGCCGAGCGATCAGGAGACCATCTACATGGTCGAAGCGTTCGAGACACCCGAGCTCCGACCTCTGGTGCTGAAGTCCGTCGAGGGCAGTGACGGCTGGTTCAAGCGTTTGGCGAACAACATCATCCCTCAGGCCATGGCGGATGACGCGCTCGCAGAGCTGTGTTTTCCGCTGCTGACAAAGGGCTGGTCGGTCGAGCCCGAGACCGTGACGCACCTTCTGACCCAGCGCTGGGCACCCATCGAGAAGAACGATCGCGCGACCCTGGCAACGCTTCGAACCGCTTCCATTTGGACTGACGCGAACCTGGGTCTCGCCAAGCTGGTGCTGCAGCGCGGCACGCTCGGCACGATCTATGTCGAACACGCCATTGTGGAGGTCAGCTCCAAAGCCCCGGTAGTCGCGATCCAGATGCTCCGTTGGTACCTGGATAGCGAGCTTGAGCGACGGACGGCTCAAGGCGCAGAGGCTGCGCGGCAGCGGGAAGAGAAACGCGCCGAGAAGCGAGCTCGCAACGAGAGCGACGAGGATGACATCCTCACCGTGTCCTTGCCGACGCGCCCGGTTCTGGACATGCTCGACRACAACAACTCCTGGGACGGACTCCAGGCCATCGCAGAGCAAGTTCCCGAGCAGTTCATTGGCCTGATTTGGCCGTGGTTCGTAAACGCCTGCCGAACCCTAGCGAGCCTCATGACTGCGCGCGATGATCGATACTTTGGCTACCCGCTCTGGTTCTACGTCGATCTGCGCTTTGAGGACGAAGCCGCCAACGGCCTGACGCCCTCCGCGCTGCTGGAAACGATCACCTTCACGCTGGAAAAGATGGCAATCGACTCACCAGACGCGCTTGAGAAGTGGGTGAACGACCAGGAAGGCATCGAGCTCACACCGGTGCAACGCTTGATCTCGCACGCCTTGGCCCAGAACCCGGCACGGTTTGCGAAACGTGCGCTCGAGTATTTGCTCGGCGACGATCGGCGCTTCTTTCTCGGCAGCCACCATRACAGCTGGAGTACGAGCGTTAAGTTGGTCGAGGCCGTCTCGCCGCATTGGGACTCAACGCAGGTGGCAACGTTCACAGCGGCGGTCAAGCGCTACTCGCCGCCACGCCCTCCGGAGCGCAACACGCCCGACCTAATCAAGCACTGGTCGCGCACAGCACGCCGGACCCGACTGGCAATGGTGCGCGCGTTGCCGGCTCGTGCTCGCACAGACGACCTCCAGAAGAACATCGACGCAGAGACCCGAATCTTCCCCCAGCTTCCGCGTTCCGAGATGACGGGAGGCTTCATTGGCTCGCCCATCAGCGTCCAGCAACTCCTCAAGGCCACACCCGCCCAAATCGCCAATGCAGTCAGGAAGGTGCCCGATGGCACCAACTGGGACCACCCCAGGCACTTTCATCGAGGCGGCAATATCCAGTTGGCCAGCGCCATCGGCGAAGCAGCCGCGCAACGGCCCGAACTGGGCATGGCGGTGCTCAAGTTGATGCAGCCGTCGTTCGGCCAACGAACAGCCGGCGCAATCGTTAGCGAACTCGCCAAGGACAAGATCGATTCAGCCCTGCTCATGGAGACGCTGGTCGACCTGCACAAAGCGGGGTTCGGAGCGTACGACAGCAGCGAATTCCGGTACTCGGCGTGCCAGGCAGTCAACGCTCTGCTGGAAAAGGACGTCCGGCTTTCCGATGATCTCCTTGGCATGCTCGAGAGCTGGCTGGTAAGGCAAGCTCGGGAGAATGACCCGCGAGGCCCAGTCGGCTTGGAGAGCAATGCCGAAGACCCGCGGCGCTTCCTACTTTCCGGATTCGTAGGCGGGCAGGGCTACGATGACCCTGACTACGCGCTCCTGCGCGCGATCGTCTACGCGCGCTACCAGCGGCAGGAGAAGCCACAGCTCCTCGATACGCTGAAGCAGTATCACGCCAACCCTCATTCCTCGCAGGCGTGGGAGGGCGTGCTTGACGACTTGGCGCCCCTGACGGATGCCACTCTGCCGGGCGGCAAGGCGTTCATCGGCGAACTCCTCCCGTCGATGCCCGAACTGGATGGCACCCGAGGGCCGGCTCACCTGATGGCGCGCATCTACAAGATTGCGCTACCGGAGATCGTTCCTTCGCTGCGGCGCTGGCGCGATTCATCGCGCCTGTCTGCCCGGAAGGGATACGGCGAGCTCGTGGCTGTGATCGCTATCGTGGGAGGGGATCCGCAGATGCAAGACTGGCTCACCGAGATCTGGCGCGACCCGCAGTACGGTGACGCGCGCCTGGGTGCGACCGCATCCGCGGTTCAACTGCTCTGGCACGAGTTGCCCTTCCGCCCCAAAGCAACCGAGTTGCTGATTCACCTGATGGAGCACGACGAGGAGGGGGTTTGGGAGCAATTGTTCGAGCTCTTCACCCTCGTCGATCGACTGGAGTCTGAGCCCTACACCCTGGGGCTGCTCGAGGTCATCGCAGCCAAGATCGACAACGCTCCGATCCCGCAGAGTTCAGCTTTCGTTGAACGCTTGAACACGCTGTTGCCACTGCACGCGCAGCTCATTGCACGCATTGCCCGCCCTCTCATCCGCCGTTGGAAGGATCAATTGAAGGATCCGAATTCCAAGCTGACCTCTTGGGGCGGCCAGCACTTCATTAGCTTGGTACTGACGCTGCACGGCCTCGACGCGACCAGGCTAGAAGGGCTTGCGATGTTCGAGCAGCTCCTCGAGATTGACGCCTTCCAGGCCCGAGCAACGCTTGACGAAATCGACCATCGGATCCGCCCCCGCTACAACGCGACCTTCCGCATGCCTCGTCGGCGGTCTCGGCGTCGCGCGGAGAAGAAATTCTTCTGAGACCAAGGACAGCACGCTGAGCGGGCATGCTCGACACGTGAAGAGGAAGCGCAATGGCGATTCGACCTGATCCAGGTGCCGTAGCGCGACGCGATAACGGTCACTCGTCCAGTCCGATTGCGATCGCCGAGCCCAACGGCTTATTCCGGGGGCGAAGCGCCGGCCAGGCCGTCCCAGGTCGTTCGACCGCTTCTGGCAATAGCAGTCACCGGTAGCGCCATGGTCGAACGACCGAGATCAGTCTGAGGCAGTCAGTCGGCCTGGACGACTGCTTTGCAGTGATTGCGGTAGCTCGGCATCGAGCCTGGTAGGAGCGATCGCCCGCACCTACCCGGTCATTCCACCTGAGCAGACAGACGTCTGGCGAACGGCCGGTTGCGGAGGTGGTGATGACGTTCAATACGCGGGGCGCGACGCGCTGACTGGCCTACGGTGCGACGCAAATGTCTGGACTTCCCCGGTGACGCCGAACGGCCGCTCGTTTCAACTCTATGGCAAGCACAGTAGACGTCGGTCCGTTGAGGTAGCGCAGAGCTGAGTCGAAATCTATTGAAGAGATTCCCTTGCCGAGTTGCTGGATCCGAGCCTGGATCGCACCCTTCTTGACGCATCTTCCCTACGACTAGGGATGAAGGGTCTCTACGCAAGCAGTATTCTTCACAAGTTCAGTCCCAGATCTCGGAACTGCGGAGAGCCTTGTATGGATCAACCGGTTGCCTTTCTCTGGTCGACGGACACCATCAAGCAAACGGAACGCTTCGACTACTGGCGTGAGGCAATTGGTGCGGCCGTCGATCCGATGTCCCCGGAGTTGGAGAGATGCAACCGCGAGACCTTCAAGGCAAGCATCTCGGGATGGCAAATTGGGGATGCCGCACTCATGGAGATCAGGGCTAGTGCTCATCGCACTCGCCGCGCGCCACACGATATTGCCCATCGCAGCGGCGACTACCTGTTTCTTTACCAGCAACGAGCGACGGCTTGGTTCGATTTTGACTACCAGGACGGATTCGTTACTGAGCCAGGAACGCTGACCTTCGGTGACGCCGATCGCTCGTTCGTGACGGCTCCTACACAGGGAGCAGACTTCCATCACTGCGTATTGAAACTTCCGCGCCGGTTGTTCCAGTCCGTGCTCGCTAGGCCGCACGACATTGAGACCCGGGTCCTCTCAACCTCATCTGGCATAGGCGCACTGCTGCGGACCTACTTCGACGCCTTTGCGGCCCAAGTGGCGCATCTGGTACCGGAACATCGCAGTCTGGCGCTGCACACCTTGGTGAGCTTGACCGCGGCGGCTTGCGGCCAACACTTCAATGACCACGACCCCCGGCAGGCAGTTCGGGTGGCTCAACTTCAGGCCGCAAAGAGACTGATTGATAAGCATCTGGGCCAGGCTGATCTCACCCCGGGGTTCGTAGCGCAAAGGCTGGCGATATCCGTAAGGCTTCTCCACCGGCTTTTCGAGCAAAGCGAAAGCAGCGTCTCTCGCTACATACTTTCTCAACGCCTGGATCAAGCACGGATGCGGCTCGAATCGCCGGCGCACCGCCATCAGAAAGTCTTAACGATCGCGATGGACTGTGGATTTGACAGCATCGCCACTTTCTACAGGGCTTTCAAAAGCGCCTTCGGCATCACACCAGCGGAGTGCAGGTCAACACACCGGAAGTAGTCAGCGCCCTTCTGACCGCGTCTGCAGCGATCGCTGCCTAAGCGCTTCCTCACAGAGCGAGCCTTTCCCTCTAACCGCAAGAGGTTTGGCCAAAGTTTCCCGTTCGTTTCCTCCAGTGACACGAACTGAGAAGCTGCCCGGCACGGAACGCGAAGACCGAGGAGGCGGTGAGCTGCAGCATTCAGCCTTCTCTAGTCTCACTAGGAGAGGTCATGCCAGTCGACAACATCGCCTTTTACGGTGCGAATCCTGACGAGGAAGTGCTGAAGCATTTTGACGAGACGGTCGTTCTTCGGCTGGACCTTCGGCCAACTGATACAGGCAAGTATGTCGTGTTCGGCCGAGTGTCCATAGAGAATTGGGACGACGACGCCCAGTTTGCATCCGCCAAATTGACTACTTTGGATGGAAAGACCCAGCTAGACAGGGTAGATGTAAGGCTCTCAGGACACGAGGACGGTTCCCGCCAGACTCTGTGCTTGCAGGCAATCTTGGAACTCGGCAATTCAAAAGCGACGCCGATCGTTGACCTTAGGTGTTCGTCCCACATGGCCAGAGCAGCGCAGGCAAAGCTGGTCGTCATCAGTGTTGACGAGGTGAAGAATGTTGTGATCTAGCCTGTCGCTCAATCAAGGATGGGCTGGACAGCGGGACTGAGATTTGACCGGAATGCAGACTGCCGTCGAGGATGCGCTCCCTAGGCTTCGGCCTGGTTCCAGGCGAACGACCGCTTCAGGGTTTCGAGATCGCACCGCTGAAAGTCCGCAACGGGTCGATAGCTCTGATTCGCGGCTCGCAGTAGCAGCCGTTCGACCTGGGCAGCGCCGGCATGCAGGCCCGTCCATTCGGGCGTGACCGAGCAAACCCAACGCGTTGCGCGACGAAGGACTCCTCTCCGTCAGAGCGGTCGCGCGAGCGACGGGCTCTGACCGACCGCAACCAGTCTGAAGCAGTCATCGGCAGCCACGGAGCCGCTGCGAAACGGAAGCGATACGCCGGGCGGAATCGGAGGGCCTCCCTCGACGTCATCGCTCTGTCATGTAGGGATCTCACGATTCACCCTCTGAGTTTCATTTGTGCCGGGGCTGGACAATGGCAGAACTCGATCGACGCGACACCGCGCCAACCGCATTGGGCAATGGTGATCTTGACCTGATGCCCGTCGCGCAGTACGTCCGTATGTCTACAGAGCACCAGCGGTACTCTCGTGAGAACCAGGCTCGAGTGATCTCCGAATACGCGTTGCGCAACGGAATGGACGTAGTGCGCACGTATGCGGACCTCGGAAAGAGCGGGCTCGAACTGAAGGGCCGTACGGCGATGCAGCGCTTGCTGCTGGATGTCGGGCAGCCTCTCGTTCCATTCCGCGCCGTCCTGGTCTACGACGTGAGTCGATGGGGGAGATTCCAGGACCCGGATGAAGCTGYAGCCTGCGAGCTGACGTGCAAGCGCCGCGGCATTCGGGTCATCTACTGCGCCGAACAGTTCGCGAACGACGGCTCGATATCATCCTCGGTGCTCATCGGGCTCAAACGCAGCATGGCTGCGGAGTTCAGCCGGGAGCTTTCAGTTCGAGTGTTTGCAGGCGCCTGCAACATCGCCAAGCAGGGCTACGCGCAAGGCGGCGTGGCGTGCTTTGGGCTTCGCCGCGTCGTCGTCGACGAGACCGGTCGAGTGAGAGACACCCTTGCATTCGGCGAGCGCAAGGGCATTCAGTCGCACCGCGTTTCACTTTCGCCTGGACCCAAGGCCGAAGTCGAGGCCGTTCGGCTCGTCTTTCAGCTTTTCATCGACAAGCGCCGTACACGATCGGAGATTGCCGAGCTCCTGAACGCTCGCGGGATTCCCTGGGTTGGCGGTCACCCCTGGAGGATGGAAGCCGTCCACGCTGTTCTGACGAACGAGCGTTACGCAGGCACCGCCATCTACAACCGCAAGTCGGGCAAGCTCAAAGCTCCAGTAAGGGAGAACACCCGGGACCTATGGATTCGCAAGGAGGGCGCCTACGAATCGATCATCCCGATGCCGCGCTTCCTGCGGGCCCAGCAGATGATCCGAGATGCGGCGAAGCGGCTCGACAGGGATGACATGCTGCGCGGCGCGGCACAACTGCTTGCCCAGCACGGGCAACTATCCGCGGACATCCTTGCTAGGAGCAAAGACGTCCCGTCCGTATCCTCGTATCTCCGGATCTTTGGAAGTCTGACCAAGCTCTATGGGTTAGTCGGCTACGACCTGAAGCAGAACCGTGGATTCGAACAGGTCAATCGCTCGCTCCGGGAGCGGAACCAACTGATCGTGGCTGACGTGGTGGCTGGTTTTCTCGCAAGCGGTAGCTCTTGCACGCTCGACCCAGGGACTAGGTGGCTCACCGTCGACGGCGAGCTGACCGTGCTGGTCATCGTGGCGCCAAACCGAGGCAACGCACGCGGCTACTACCAGTGGCGTGTCCACATTCCTTCAGTGCCTCCCGACATCGTTGTCCTTGTCCGGATGGACTTCGACAACGCTGGTGTGCATGACTACTACCTGCTTCCTTCGATGGACAAGCATGCGTCGAGACTGCCGCGCATGGAGAGAAACGGACGCGCCCTGGATGTGTACCGCACGAGAACGCTGGCCCCCCTTTACGCGCTCACGGCACGAGCGCCTCTTCGGAGCAGCCCCAATGAAAGCAGTCGAGAGAACTCAGAGGATTGAACCTTCAGCGACCCATGGCGACAGTCTGCGCGGTAAGCGGATGAATCATCGAGCTCCGGAGCCAAGCATGCACGGTGGTCAGCATCCACTGGACCAGGCGCTGGTCGAGATCTATCAGCAGCAGACGCAAGAGCATCGCCTACTTCAGCGAAAGGCGGAC
The DNA here is from genome assembly GCF_056405435.1 of Rhizobacter sp. P1_G5. NCBI lineage: Bacteria > Pseudomonadati > Pseudomonadota > Betaproteobacteria > Burkholderiales > Sphaerotilaceae > Rhizobacter > Rhizobacter sp. P1_G5. The sequence goes on from NZ_JBFUCB010000065.1 coordinate 11,394, forward strand.
CGTGCACAGGCTGCGTTGAAGGCGTCTCAGAAGATCTTCAAGGAGCTGTTCGCCGATCCGGAGTTCGTCTCGCTCTTGAGAAGCGAGGGCAAAGGCACAGCGCCGCGCTACTTGGCCAATGGTGGATCCGATGTGGAGATGGGTCAATGATCGCGGTCGACACCTCCGCCAAACTGGCTTCCAGCGGCACCTACTTGGAACTCGAGCTCGATCAGCTTCATAGCATCAAGGCGCTGCCGCAGTCGATCCTCAGCAGCGCAAAATACCGACAGATACTTGGGTCGATTCGTGCGGTCGGCCTGCTGGATCCGCTGGTCGTTGTTCCCCGATCGCAGGACGAAGGCGGGGGCTACTCAGTCCTCGACGGATTGCTGCGCGAGGCGGCACTGAGAGAGGTCGATTTCAACAGGGCGCTGTGCCGGATCCTGACGGACTGCGAGGCCCTCACCTACAACCGCCAAGTCAACCGGCTCTCGGCTGTCCAAGAGCATCGACTGATCACTCGAGCTGCAGATGGAGGCGCTTCGAAGGTCATCCTGTCCCAGGCCCTCGGCATCTCAGTCGAATCCATCCGAGACAGACTTCGAATGCTCGATGGGATCTGTCCCGAAGCCGTCCAACTTCTGACGGACAAGCCGGCCACCAGGGGGCTGTTCCAGGCACTTCAGCATATGAAGCCGTCTCGGCAGATCGATGTGGCTCAGGCGATGATCGATCTCCGAAACTACTCGGTGAAGTTCTCGTTGGTGATGTTGCACGCCACGCCGGCTGAGTTGCTGACGGAAGATGCCCAAGCTCGTAGGCAGGCGAACACCTCATCGGAAGCTCGACATCATCTTCAGCGAGAGATGGCGACGGTTCAATCGGACGCGAAGAGACTGGAAGTGGCATACGGTCCCAGCTGCCTGCAGCTTGTCGTGGTGAAGGCCTACATCCGCTCGCTTTTGGGGAACGCCAAGATCGTCGGCTGGCTTGCCCGCAATCGAGGGGACTACCTACGTGAGCTGCAGCTGATCTCAGAAATCGAGGCGCTCGATCCGGCGACTTGACGATCGCCCAGAAGAGCCTTCGCGGCCGCAATATAGGCGTGGTCGCCTTGCCTCCCCAGCCTGACAGTTCCGAAGCGCCTGACCAGCAAGTCAACCCTCCGGGAAGTCAGTGGGGCTTGTCTCCAGGGAACGACTGCATCAGATCGACCAACCACAACCTCGTCATGCCCACGGCTTTGAGCTGAGGACCTGCGTTAGGGTTCTCGGTGAATGCATCTCGAAGCAGATCCAGCTCAGCGACCGCCTCACGGCGGAATGCATCCTTGTCCGGCAACAGCTTCACGAGCGCGGCGATCATGGCCATCGCACAGATCACTTCGCCCTGCAGGTAGCTTGCTGTCTCGTTGGGCTTCACTTCGTCGCTCATTCACTCACCTCGCAAACGGCCGAGAGAGCATTGATTGAATCTCGTGAAGTGCGCCTGCGCAAGAGAGCTTTCGCGAGGGTGGACCGGTCCAAATATCTCGCCCTCCTGCAGCCGATCCGCAGTAGAGTGATCTCCCGACGGGTATTTTCAACCTGTGCTGCGCTTGCACATGTATTCGGAGGCACGCATGTCCAGTCCAATCTCAAGATCTGCCTGGGTTGATCGCGTTTTCACGAAGCTGAGCAAGCTTGATTCGACGGCAACGATGGTCGAACTGCAGCAGGTGGCCGCGCGCTCCTACGAGGCGGAGCCTGGTGAACTGCCTGAGGTCTGGGCCGAGAACTACTACCTGAGAACGCACCAAGCCGACCAACGCCGGTGGCGGCGGGAGTTCTGGGACAGGGCGCTGGAGATTGAGCCCAGGCTGAGTTTGAGGGAACTGTGGGACCTCGCAGATTACTCGTGGCGCGAGTACCCCACTCATCGTCGTTCGGCGCGTGTCGCGGCCAATCACGCACTCGGCGTAGAGATCGACTGCACTGTGCAGATCTGCGAACTGGCTGGCACTGAAGGCAAATGCTCCGGCTAAGCGCTCGACGCGCTGCGTGCCAGGTCGCCACTTCTACTGCGAGCCGACGCCACCCTCAATCTGTACTGCGGCGGACAGAGCGGCTGGCGTTGACGCCTCTCGAGAAACGCGTCGCTTGCGCTTCGTTGGTTCGTTGGAAGGTTCGACGCTCGACGGAGATCCCGAAGCATCGATCAGGAACCGGTTGCGGTTCTTCACACCAACAATCCAATTCGGGGGCTTGCCTCGCCCGGTCCACGTCTTGCCAGACTTCGGATCCCTGTACTTGGGCTCTCCGACAGTGCTCTTGGCCTCGCGTCGACCCTTGACGGCCGGCCGTTTTTTGAGGCCTCGCGCCAGACCCAAATCCTCATGAGTCAATCCGTAGGCGGCAATGGCTTCCTTGATTCTGGATATGACGCCGGCCACCTCTGCCTTCCGCAATTTCTCCGCCTCGCGTTCCAACTTGACGATCTGAGCCTTTAGCGACGCATAGGTCTTCATGAATATGTCTCCAACGAGGTATCGTGATAAGCCATTCTCGCCTTGATTTGATGCTGAGCGCCAGTTGGTCGCTGTGTGAAATTGGTAAGCGCCCGGCCCAAGGCCAAGTTCAGCTTTGCAGCGAAGGACTAAACCGCCTTCACGGTAACCTTTCGGCGGTGCGCTGAGGCCATTCGATGGATCAGACGGTTCTGCCATGGCGTCAACGCATGATCGACGACATGCGCATCCGCGAGATGGGGCAAGACTCATATCGCCCATATCCGCGCTGTGTACAAGTTCGCCGCGCTCCTGAAGCGTTCACCGGATACCGCGACCGCCGACGAGCGCAGACGCCTCCAGCTGCACACGGTCGACATCGGCACGTCGGCAGAACTATTTCAATCAACTCCGGGTGCATTTACGAACTGGGGGCTCCGCCAAGTCTAGACGGTGTCCGGCACAACGCTGCCGCGCTTCAGTCAATGGCTCCCGCTCTGAGGCTTCTGACTTGCTTCAGTATGCGTTCGCGAACCTCTTTCGGCAGCACGGTGACGAGCGGCGAGGCCTGCCTCAACTGTTGGGCACGACTCGTGGAACTCAAAGCCGTGCGCCAGGCGCGATCACGAAGAATGTCGAGCGACTCGCGCCATAGATCGCGGGGGTGTTCGCCGAAGGACATGAGCCGCTGGTGTGGCCCGACGCTCACGGCTCAATGCGCGGAGAAGGCCTGCGGCCACTGCACCCCTGCGCTCCCGGAGCGGCGCTGCGCGACCCAGCGCTCTACGAGTTGTTGGCACTGTTTGACGCACTGCGCACGGGTCGCGCACGTGAGCGTGGTTGGCGTCTACGCAAAAGCTCATCGACCAAGCACAGTTGACGCGTGCTGCCGCAAGACCCAAGAGTGCACGTCGCACCTGACTGAGACTCCCGCGGTCGAGTTGAGTTCGGGAGTCAGTTCGGCCGCAGCCATAGCTGGGTTCTGCTCGCGGTTGAGGGCAGCTGACGAGGAAACTCGTGCGGCTTTCGCTGCAACCGGCGTCGACCCAGCGGACAATTTCGGGTGGCTTTCGGAGGCGCCTATGTTCCATCCTCGTGCTCGGTCATCGAGCGTGCGAGGTTCTCCTCCAGGCGCTGTTGCCACTTGGCAATCGTCGGCAGCAACGCGCGACCGCCCAGAACGATCACACCCGTGGTGATCACGACTATCGGATACGACCAGGTGATGAAAAATGCCCGCATTAATGCGGTCTCGGCGACATGCCCAGCCACGTGGACGTCCTGAGAAAGCCAGATAGACCGCGAACCTCGGTATGCGTGGGGATGGCGCCGCCGTTCATGATGAGCGACGACGAGAAGCTAGGTGTTGGCGGGCCTTGCTGCGCAGGCCGAGGACGCGACGCACGTATTCGGTTGCCGCCATCAAGGATGTTTCACCGAGGTCGCGGACTATCGCGATGCCGAGATCGGCCAGGTAGTTGACGTAGTCCGGAGGTGCTGGGCCGAGCGCCGGTGGGAAGGCGATTGCGGCGACGGTTGCCCCTCTGCGGAGCGCATCCTTCAGCCCACGGAGGGCAGCACTCACATGCTCGTCACGGGCATCCTCGGGCAACGCGATTACACAGACGTCTACCGCCTTGAGCAAGGTTGACCCACTTGGAAGGGAGACACGACAGATCGGGTCGCCTTCGGCATCGGCAACCGTCGCCTCCTCCTCCGACCCGGCCGTGACGCTTGAGGCCCTGCGCAATGCCCACGCAGGCAAAGCACTGTCGCGATGAGCTGGCGGTTGGGGTGGCTGCTTGCGCGCCGTGGTCATGGCCGCATTCTGCGGCCCGACGGGGCAACCTGCAACGCCTTGCAGATCGGCTCCACCTCGAAGTGCGCCCGCTGTGCATCGACGATACGTCCTCCCTCGTGCGACGGTGGTCGTTGCCCAGCCGATACGTCAGACGCTGACGTACGACCAGGGGCGTGAGATGGCCAAGCACCAGGAGTTGACGCGTCGTACGAGCGCGAAGGACTGCTTCTGCGACCCGCACGGTAGGGCACTGACCTTTCGGTGTTCAGTCAGGATAAACCCGATACCGCGCGGGAGTGGGCGCTGGCCGTGCTGACCGAGGGTGCCACGGTATGATCCCTGGGCCATGACGAGCTCCGCGAACGACCTCCATTTCCCCGACCTTGGCGCCGTCTCGCCCATGCAAGAGATAGGCGCCTACGAGTGGTTGTGGGCACAGAAGGGCGAGGCGTTGAAGCCATCCTTCAAGTCGATCGCGCAACTCTTTCGCGACCACCCCGGCGCGCTGCCCTCTGACCTCGTGAGCGACGAAGATGCATTGGCCTGTGCCAGGGAGGTTCTTGATCGCTTTCGCACACGAGGCGTGGGCTCGTTCAGTGTTCGCCTGCATGGCCTAAGCGACTATCCGCAGGGGCTGCGCTCGGCCGAGAACCCTGTCGAATTCCTGTACTACCAGGGTGACTGGGACCTGGTCCATGCACCCAAACGCCTCGCCATCGTCGGGTCTCGTGAAGCCAGCGATGAAGGCCTTCGCCGCACGCGCAAGTTGGTCGGCCTCCTGGTCAAGGACGGCTGCACAATCGTCTCTGGTCTGGCAAAGGGCGTCGATAC
>NZ_JBFUCB010000066.1:0-16443 GCF_056405435.1 Rhizobacter sp. P1_G5
GTGATGTAGGTCCGTGATGTAGATCCTCAGCGCGCCAGCAGGTGCGGCAGCGTCAGCGACAGCGCCGGCCAGTAGGTGACGAGGACCAGGAACCCGATCATCGTCAGCAGCCATGGCCACACCGCGATCGTCAGCTCGGTGATGCCCATCTTGCTGATGCCCGACGCGACGTACAGGTTCAGCCCGACCGGCGGGTGGCACATGCCGACCTCCATGTTGACCGCCATCAGGATGCCCAGGTGGATCGGGTTCACGCCCAGCTTGCAGGCCACCGGGTACAGGATCGGCGCCATGATCAGCACGATCGCCGACGGGTCCATGAAGTTGCCGGCCACCAGCAGGATGATGTTGACCAGCAGCAGGAACACCACCACGCCGAAGCCCTGGCCCGTCATCCACGCCGCCATCGACTGCGGGATCTGCTCGGAGGTCAGCAGGAACGAGAACAGCACCGCGTTCGTGATGATGTACAGCAGCATCGAGCTCATCGCGGCGGCGTTGCGCAGCACCTTCGGCACGTCGCGCAGCTTCAGGTCCTTGTAGATGAACACCGAGATCACGAAGGCATACACCGCCGCGATCGCCGCCGCCTCGGTCGGCGTGAAGATGCCGGAGTAGATGCCGCCGATCACGATCACGATCAGCGCGATGCCCCAGAACGCCTCGCGGAAGGCCTTCCAGCGCTCGCCCCAGCTCGCGCGCGGCAGGCGTGGGTAGTCGAACTTGCGCGCCCGGTACCAGGTGGTCACGCCCAGCAGCAGCGACAGCAGCAGCCCCGGCAGCACGCCGGCGATGAACAGGTCGCCGACCGACGCGGTGGCCACCGGCTGGCCGTCCGGCCCGGTCGCGTTCATGCCGTTGGTCGCGATCGAAAAGATCACCAGGTTGATCGACGGCGGAAACAGGATGCCCAACGCGCCCGAGGTGGTGATCACGCCGGCCGAGAAGCGCTTGGGGTAGCCGGCCTTCTGCATCGCCGGCAGCAGGATGGTGCCGACCGCGACCACGGTGGCGACCGACGAGCCCGAGATCGCCGCGAACAGCGCACAGGCCAGCACGCCGGCCAGCCCCAGCCCGCCGTAGAAGTGCCCGACCATCGTCGACGCGAAGTGGATCATCCGCCGCGCCGCGCCGCCGTTGGTCAGGAAGTTGCCGGCCAGGATGAAGAACGGGATCGCCATGATCTCGAACTTCTCGAGGCCCGAGAACAGCTTGAGCCCGATCGACGCGATCGGCTCGTTCGTCATGCCGAAGAAGAAGCCCAGCACCGTGAGGCCGAGCGCGATGGAGACCGGCATGCCGGTCAGCATCAGCAGCACCAGCAGGCCGAAGATGATCAATGCATTCATGCTGCGGCCTCCGCCTCGTCCAGACCTTCCACATGAGCGACCTCATGGTGCGGCAGCTCGCCGCGCCGCCAGAAGGCCCACATCACCTGCAGGAAGCGGAAACACATCAGGTACGACGCCAGCGGGATGCAGGCGTACGGGATCCAGGTCGGCACCTCGAGGTCGGGCGAGGTCGGGCCCTCGGGCACGTCGCCGACATCCCAGCCGAAAGTGCTGAAGAGGGCGTGGTGGAAGCCGTTGTCCCAGACGAACACCGCGCCCATCGTGCCCACCACCGCGGTGAAGACCACGCCGCCGAGCAAGCCGACCAGCGTCAGCCAGCGCGCCTGCGCCGGCGGCAGCGCACGCACCAGCGTGTCGACGCCGACGTGCGTGCCGTGGCGCACGCCGTAGGCCGCGCCGAACTTCGCCATCCACACGAACATGTAGATGCACAGCTCCTGGGCCCAGCTCAGGTTCAGGCCGAGCAGGAAATCCTGCACCGGCTGCAGCACGGCCGGGTAGTGCGCGGCGGCCGCATAGCGGTGCACCACGGCAACGAAGATCAGCAGCGTCGCCGCGCCCATCAGGGCGGCGATCAGCCATTCCTCGAGGTGATCGAGGAAGCGGTTCACGGACCGCAGCACCGGCGCGACCATGGCGCCGCCCTACTTCGCGGGCACGAAGCCGGCCGCCTTGTAGACCGCGTCGATCGTCGACTGGCCCACGCGCGACGCCATCTCCTTGTGCACCGGCATCAGCGCCTTCTTCCACTCGTCGAGCTCGGCGGCCGTCGGCGTGTAGATGGTGGTCTTGCCGCTCGCGCGCATCTTCTCGAGGTCGTCGATGTTCTCCTTGGTCGCCATGTCGTTGGCGAACGCGGTTGCCTCCTTCAGCGCGCCTTCGAGAATCGTGCGGATGTCGGCCGGCAGGCCGTCCCAGAACTTCTTGTTGACGATCACCGCATAGGCCAGGTGGCCGTGGTTCGAGATCGTCGTGTGCTTCTGCACCTCGTAGGTCTTCTGCGTGTAGAAGTTCGACGGCACGCCTTCGCAGCCGTCGACCACGCCGGACTGCAGCGCCTGGTACAGCTCGCTGAAGGCCATCACCTGCGGCACCGCGCCGAGCGCACGCATCTCGGCATCGAGCACCTTCGAGCTCTGGATGCGCATCTTCAGGCCCCTGAAGTCCGCCACCTTGTGCAGCGGCTTGTTGGCACTCATGATGTGGAAGCCGTTGTCCCAGTACGCGAGGCCCTTGACGCCCTTCGGCTCGAGCTTCTTGAACAGGTCGGCGCCGACCGGCCCTTCGGTGACGGCGCGGAACGCCGCCTGGTCCTTGAAGATGAACGGCAGGTCGAAGACCTCGAATTCCTTGACGCCCAGCGGGCCGAACTTGGCGAGCGACGGCGCGAGCATCTGCACCGAGCCGAGCTGCAGCGCCTCCATCTCTTCCTTGTCCTTGTAGAGCTGGCTGTTCGGGTAGACATCCACCTTCACGCGGCCGCCGCTGCGCTGCTCGGCCAGTTCCTTGAAGCGCTGCGCGCCGTTGCCCTTGGGCGTGTCGGGGGCGACGACGTGGCTGAACTTGATGACGATGGGCGCCTGCGCGAAGGTCTTCGGGGCGGCCACGGCCAATGCGGCGGCGGCGAGCGCACTGCGGCGCGTCATGGTTTGCGTCATGTCTTGTCTCCGGGTGGTCTGTCCTGCGGCGGGATTCTGGTCGGCGGCCCGGAGCGCGGGAAGTTGTGGAGTTCCACATTTCGGCACCACCAGGCGCACGCGGTTCGCCCGCCCACGCGTCCACGAACCTAGRCTTCGCGCCATGCCCGCACCGGCCGATCCGCCCCGCCACCCTGCCCTCGCGCTGCCGCCGCGCCCGCCGGCGCGGCGCGGGCTGTGGGCGCTGCCGCTGCTGCTGTCGCTGGTCTTCGTGGCCGGCGTGCTGCTGTGGCTGCGCGCCACCGAGCAGGCCGACCTGGAAGAGCAGCGCACCGCGATGGTCTCCGACGCGCTGTCGCTGGAGACGCAGGCGAGCGCGCGCATCGAGCGCGAGACGCTGCTGTTGAAGGATGTCGCGACGCGGCTGGATCACCGCGCCGCCGACCCGCAGGCGCTCGCGACGCTGCCCGAGGCGCAGCAGGGCCTGCACCGCTTCTGGATCAGCCTGACCTGGCTGGACCGCAGCAACCGGCTGGTCGCTCAACTGCCCGATGTCCCCGACGGCGCGCGCAGCGGCCCCGGCCTGTCGGCCCACCTGTCGGCGCCGCTCGCCTCCGGCGGCACGCTGGTGGCGCGCTACTCGCCTGGCGAGATGCTGCGCCAGACGGTGCCGTGGTGGCTGGCCCGCACGTACGACGTGCGGCTGCTCGACGGCTTCGATGCGGTGATCGCGTCGACCACCGAGGACCGGCCGCTGGAGGGCCGCCAGAGCTGGCGCATCAGCATGGCGCCGGCGCTGGCCGACAGCTGGCTGGAGCTGACCGCGCGCGACGTGGTGCCGCCGTGGTACCACGGCCTGCCGGTCGCGATGGTGGCGGGTTTCGTCGCGCTGATCGCTGCCATCACCTGGATGCTGCGGCGGCAGATGCACGGCGTGTCGCGCGCCGAGGCGGCGTGGCGCACCGAGGCCGCGTGGCGCCAGGCGATGGAGGATTCGCTGACGGTGGGGCTGCGCGCCCGCGACCTCGACGGCCGGCTCGTCTACGTGAACCGCACGCTCGCCGACATGGTGGGCTACGAGCCGCACGAGCTGGTCGGGCTGCTGCCGCCGATGCCGTACTGGCCGGCCGACTCGCACGAGGAGATCATGCAGCGGCACCTGCGCAACATGGCCGGCCAGGCGCCGCGCGAAGGCTACGAGGCGCGCTGGCGGCACCGCGACGGACGCYTGTTCGACGTGATGGTGTTCGAGGCGCCGCTGGTGGACGCACGCGGCGGGCACATCGGCTGGATGGGCTCGATCCTCGACATGACCGAGCGGCGCCGGCTCGAGGAACGCGAGCGCCGGCAGACCGAGACGATGGCCCACCATGCGCGGCTGACGATGCTGGGCGAGGTGGCCTCGACGCTGGCGCACGAGCTGAACCAGCCGCTGACGGCGATCGCGAGCTACAACGCCGGCGTGATGAACTCGATGCACAAGCTGCCCTCGCCCGACCCGGTGGTGATGCGGGCGCTGAAGCGGCTGGGCGAGCAGGCCGCCCATGCCGGCGCGATCGTGCAGCGCATCCGCGAGTTCCTGACGCGGCGCGAGCCGCGGCTGGAGCCGTGTACGCTGAACACGGTGATCGAGGGCGGCGTCGCGCTGCTGCGCCGCGAGCTGCAGCGCCAGCAGGTGCAGGTGGTGCTGCAGCTCGATGCGGCGCTGCCGGTGATCGTGGCCGATGCGGTGCTGATCGAGCAGGTGGTGATCAACCTGGTGCGCAATGCCGGCGATGCGCTGGCCCACCAGGCGGGCGAGCGGCGCATCGTCGCCGCCAGTTCGCTGAGCGCCGACGGCCGCTTCGTGCGCATCGACGTGCGCGACAACGGCCCGGGCCTGGGCGGGCTCGGCATCGAGGCGCTGTGCGCGCCGTTCTTCTCGACCAAGGCAGAGGGCATGGGCATGGGTCTCGCGATCTGCCGCTCGATCATCGAGGCGCACCAGGGCATGTTCGATGCCGCCGACGCGGTGGGCGGCGGTGCGGTGTTCACGTTGACGCTGCCGGTGGACCTGGCGGTGTCGGACCTTTCCGCGGAGGACGACGAATGAACGAACCCCGACCCGGGCCCGGACCCGTTCCCCCTGCCGGCGTCGTCTACCTGGTCGACGACGAGGCGGTGGTGCTGGATGCGCTGGGCTTCCTGCTGGCGTCGCACGGCCTGGACGTGCGGCCGCACGGCAGCGGGCCGGCGCTGCTGGCGACCGTCGATGCCACGCCGCGCCCGCTGCCGGGCGTGTTCCTGCTCGACATCCGGATGGAGCCGATGTCCGGCCCGCGGCTGCACGACGAGCTGATCGCGCGCGGGCTGCGCAACCCGGTGCTGTTCCTGAGCGGGCATGGCGACATCCCGATGGCGGTCGAGGCGTTGAAGAAGGGAGCGTTCGATTTCCTCGAGAAGCCGTATGTCGACAACGCGCTGGCCGACCGGGTGGCGCAGGCGCTGGCGGTCGATGCCGCGATGCAGCGCCAGGGCGCGCAGGTGGCCGAGCGGCAGGCGCGGCTGTCGAGCCTGACCGAGCGCGAGCACGAGGTGATGCTGCGCGTGGCGGCCGGCAAGCTGAACAAGGTGATCGCCGACGAGCTGCATGTGTCGGTGCGGACGGTGGAGGTGCACCGGGCGCGGGTGTACGCGAAGCTGGGCGTGCGCTCGGCGGCGGAGGTGGCCACGGTGCTCGCGGCGCCGTCGGCCTGATCGAATCGTTTGGCCGTACATTTCAGCCCATGCCCAGTGTCAACATCAATCCGGTGGTCCGGGCCTTGTTGAGCGACCCGCAGAAGCGCCAGGAGTATCGGCGCCAGCTGATCGCCAGCCGTCCGCAGCAGGACGAAGGCCGCAGGATCGAGCTTGAAGACGCGACCGGCAAGGTCGTGCACCTGAGGGTGCTTCCCGCGACGCCGCCGGCCGTCCCGAAACCTTGAACGTCGCGTTCCAGGCCTTCCTGCTGCTGCTGATCTACCTGCCGGGCGCGATCTTCGTGCTGGCGGTGACCGGCAAGATCCGCGACAACGGCGAGATCCCGGTGATCTCCGGCTCGATGACCGGCCATGCGATTGCCGCGGTGCTGGTGTCGGCGCTGCTGCACACGGGGTGGCTGCTGGCGATCCACACGTGGCAGCTGCTCGGCGGCTGTGCCTGCCAGCCGGCGGCGCGCGACTTCTTCGCGCTGCTGACGCTGAACAACGCGACGGCGCCGTACCTCGCGGCCGAAGCGGCGATCGGCGGCGCGCTGTGGTTCAACGCGGTGTACTTCATCAGCATCTTCACGCTGCCGCTGGTGGCGGGCCTGGCGATCAACACCGCGATCGAGCGCCGCGGGCTGGACATCCGCCACCGTTTCCTGCGCTTCAAGCCGCCCTGGCACTACATCCTGACCGGCGAGAACCGCTCGAACCGGGACGGGCGCACGGTGGTGGTCGACGTGCTGGTGCAGGTCGGCGATACGCCGGTGCTGTACAGCGGGATCCTGAGCTACTTCTCGTTCGACGAGAAGACCAAGGCGCCGGATGCGCTGGTGCTGGCCTCGGCGTTCCGCGGCGTGGTGCCCGACTTCGCCGGCACGGCCGAGCCGGAGTTCCTGACGCCGATCCCGGGTGACACCTTTGCGGTGAAGTTCAGCGAGATCAAGAACATCAACATCCAGTACGTGGATCTGGTGGACGCGTAGCCGGGCGACAGCCCAGACTCAACCCCCACTTGTTCGCTTGTCACCTCCCCGCACGCGCCTTTGCCGCACCCTACTCGACAGCCTTCACCATGTCCTCGACGACCTTCTTCGCATCCCCGAAGACCATCATCGTCTTGTCCATGTAGAACAGCTCGTTGTCCAGCCCCGCGTACCCGGCCGCCATCGACCGCTTGTTGACRATGACCGTCTTGGCCTTGTASGCCTCSAGGATSGGCATCCCGTAGATCGGGCTGCCCTTGATGTGCGCCGCAGGATTCACCACGTCATTCGCACCCAGGATGATCGCGACGTCGGCCTGGCCGAACTCGCCGTTGATGTCCTCCATCTCGAACACCTGGTCGTACGGCACCTCGGCCTCGGCCAGCAGCACGTTCATGTGCCCCGGCATGCGCCCGGCCACCGGGTGGATCGCGTACTTCACCGTGATGCCCTTGGCCGTCAGCTTGGCCGCCAGCTCCTTCACCGCATGTTGCGCGCGTGCCACCGCCAGCCCGTAGCCCGGCACGATCACCACCGTCTCGGCATTGCCGAGCACGAAGGCCGCGTCGTCGGCGCTGCCGCTCTTCACGTTGCGCTGCGCCTGCGCACCGGCTACCGCGGTGCCCGCCTCGCCGCCGAAGCCGCCCAGGATCACGTTGAAGAACGAGCGGTTCATCGCCTTGCACATGATGTAGCTCAGGATCGCCCCCGAGCTGCCCACCAGTGAGCCGGCGATGATCAGCATGCTGTTGTTCAGGCTGAAGCCGATGCCCGCCGCCGCCCAGCCGGAGTAGCTGTTCAGCATCGACACCACCACCGGCATGTCGGCCCCGCCGATCGGGATGATGATCAGCACACCCATCACGAAGGCCAGCGCCAGCATGCCGAAGAAGGCCGGCCAGCTCTCGGTGAACATGAACACCAGGCCCAGCCCGACGGTCGCGAGACCCAGCACCAGGTTCAGCACATGCTGCCCCGCGAACTGCACCGGCGCGCCCTGGAACAGCCGGAACTTGTACTTGCCCGACAGCTTGCCGAACGCGATCACCGAGCCGCTGAACGTGACGGCCCCGATCGCCGCGCCGAGGAACAGCTCCAGCCGGTTGCCGGTGGGGATCGGGTCGCCCTTCGCAGCGATGCTGAACGCGTGAGGCTCGGCCACCGCCGCCACCGCGATGAACACCGCGGCCAGGCCGATCATGCTGTGCATGAAGGCGACCAGCTCCGGCATCTTGGTCATCTCGACGCGCTTGGCCATCACCGCGCCGGCCGTGCCGCCGACCAGCAGGCCGAGCAGTACCCAGCCAAGGCCGAGCGCGTTGCCGTCGGCCAGCTTGACGATCAGCGCCGCCGTCGTCAGCGCCGCGATCGCCATGCCGGTCATGCCGAACAGGTTGCCGCGGATCGACGTGGTCGGGTGCGACAGGCCCTTCAAGGCCTGGATGAAGAAGACGCTCGCCACCAGGTACAGCAGCGTCACGAGGTTCATGCTCATTGCGAGCCCTCCTTCGGCGCGGCGATCGCCTTCTTCTCCTTCTTGCGGAACATCTCCAGCATGCGCCGCGTCACGAGGAAGCCGCCGAACACGTTGACGGCCGCCAGCGCGACCGCCAGCACGCCCATCGTCTTGCCCAGCGGCGTCTCGGTGAGCGCCGCGGCGAGCATCGCGCCGACGATCACGATCGCCGAGATCGCGTTCGTCACCGCCATCAGCGGCGTGTGCAGCGCCGGCGTGACGGTCCACACGACGTGGTAGCCGACGTAGATCGCCAGCACGAAGATGATCAGGTTGGTCAGGGTATGGCTCACGGGATCCATCGTCGTGCTCCTTATTTGCGGGTGACTTGGCCGCCCTGGCTGACCAGGCAGGCCACGACGATGTCGTCGTCCATCGGCACGTGGAACGTGCCCTCCTTCGTCAGCACGAGCTTCAGGAAGTCGAGCACGTTGCGCGCATACAGCGCGCTCGCATCCGCTGCCACCAGCGCCGGCAGGTTGGTCTCGCCGACCAGCGTGACGCCGTGCTTGACCACGATCTTCCCGGCCTCGGTCAGCGGGCAGTTGCCGCCCTGCGCGGCCGCGAGGTCGACGATCACCGAGCCCGGCTTCATCGCCTTCACCATCTCCTCGGTCACCAGCACCGGCGCGGCGCGGCCCGGGATCAGCGCGGTGGTCACGACGATGTCGGCGGCCGCGACGCGTTTGGCCACCTCGACCTTCTGCCGGTCCAGCCAGCTCTGCGGCATCGGCCGCGCGTAGCCGCCCACGCCCTCGGCCGCTTCCTTCTCTTCCGCCGTCTCGTACGGCACGTCGATGAACTTCGCGCCCAGCGACTCGACCTGCTCCTTCACCGAGGGCCGCACGTCGCTCGCCTCGATCACCGCCCCCAGGCGCTTCGCGGTCGCGATCGCCTGCAGCCCGGCCACGCCGACGCCGAGGATCACGACGCGCGCCGCCTTCACGGTGCCGGCCGCCGTCATCAGCATCGGGAAGATGCGCTGGTAGCGGTCGGCCGCGATCATGATCGCCTTGTAGCCGGCCAGGTTGGCCTGCGACGACAGCACGTCCATGCTCTGCGCCCGCGTGGTGCGCGGCGCGGCCTCGAGCGCGAAGCTGGTCAGCCCGGCCTCGGCCAGCCGCTGCAGGCCCTCGCGGTCGAACGGGTTCAGCATGCCGACCAGCGCGGTGCCGGTCTTCAGCAGCGGCAGCTCGTCCACCGACGGCGCGCGCACCTTCAGCACCAGCTCGGCGCCGAAGGCGCCGGCCCGGTCGACGATCTCGGCACCGGCCGCCGCATAGGCCTCGTCGGTGACGCTGGCGGCGATGCCGGCCCCCGACTGCACGCGCAGCACATGGCCCTGCGCCTTGAGCTTCTTGACCGTCTCCGGGGTCGCGGCGACGCGCGTTTCCCCAGCCGCTGTTTCCAGCGGGACCCCTATCAGCATGGCGGACTCCTCGGGTGCGTTGTTGTGTCGGACGTTGTGCGTGTAACTGGCGCGAGAGCTTACACAAAGCTTTCGCACCCACAACCGGCACACGCCCTCACGCGATGCAGGGCCACAACACCCGCCCTTAAAATCGGCCGGATGTCCTCCCGTTGGAAACCCAGCGTCACCGTTGCCGCGATCGTCGAACACCTGGGCCGGTTCCTGCTGGTGGAGGAGCACACGTCCGACGGGCTGTGCCTGAACAACCCCGCCGGCCACCTCGATCCGGGCGAGTCGCCGCTGCAGGGCGTGGTGCGCGAGGCGCTCGAAGAGACCGCCCGCGCGTTCGTGCCGACCGGCATCGTCGGCATCTACCTGTCGCGCTCGCAACGCCCCGGCACGGAGCGCGTCGTCGGGCGCGACACCACCTACCTGCGCATCGCGTTCCGTGGCACGGTCGGCGAGCCCGACCTGACGCGCACGCTCGACACCGGCATCGTGCGCGCGCTGTGGATGACGCCCGACGAGATCCGCGCGAGCGTGCACCGGCACCGCAGCCCGCTGCTGCTGCGCTGCGTCGACGACCACCTGGCGGGCGTGAACCACCCGCTGTCCCTCATCACGACCGACGAGTCGGTCTTTGCGGTCCCTCCGAAGTGAAGAAGCAACGCATCGTCGTCGGCCTGTCCGGCGGTGTCGATTCCGCCGTCAGTGCCCACCTGCTGAAGCAGCAGGGGCACGAGGTCATCGGCATCTTCATGAAGAACTGGGAAGACGATGACGACGACGCGTACTGCTCGACGCGCCAGGATTTCCTCGATGCCGCGAGCGTGGCCGACGTGCTCGGCATCGAGATCGAGCATGTGAACTTCGCGGCCGACTACAAGGACCGGGTGTTCGCCGAGTTCCTGCGCGAGTACCAGGCCGGCCGCACGCCGAACCCCGACGTGCTGTGCAACGCCGAGATCAAGTTCAAGGCCTTCCTCGACCATGCGATGCGCCTGGGCGCCGAGAAGATCGCGACGGGCCACTATGCGCGAGTGCGCGAGCGCGATGGCCGCTTCGAGTTGCTGAAGGGGCTCGATCCGCTGAAGGACCAGAGCTATTTCCTGCACCGGCTGAACCAGGCGCAGCTGGGCAAGACGCTGTTCCCGGTCGGCGAGCTGCCGAAGACCGAGGTGCGCCGCATCGCCGCCGAGATCGGCCTGCCGAACGCCGCCAAGAAGGACTCGACCGGCATCTGCTTCATCGGCGAGCGGCCGTTCCGCGAGTTCCTGAACCGCTACCTGTCGAACCAGYCCGGCCCGATCAAGGACGACCGCGGCCGGGTGATCGGCGAGCACGTCGGGCTGTCGTTCTACACGCTCGGGCAGCGCAAGGGCATCGGCATCGGCGGGCTGAAGGACAAGGGCGCCGTGCGCGGCGGCAGCGAGCACGCGCCGTGGTTCGTCGCCCGCAAGGACATGGCGGCCAACACGCTCTACGCCGTTCAGGGCCATGACCACCCGTGGCTGCAATCGCATGTGCTGACGGCGGACGACGCGAGCTGGGTGGCCGGCGTGGCGCCGGCGCCGGGCGGCATGGCGGCCAAGACGCGCTACCGCCAGGCCGATGCGGGCTGCGCGCTCGATGGCGGCAGCGCAGCGGCGTTCAGCCTGAACTTCGGCACCGCGCAATGGGCGGTGACGCCCGGGCAATCAGCGGTGCTGTACGACGGCGAGGTCTGCCTGGGCGGTGGCGTGATCGCGAGCGCCACCTGAGTCGCCGTCACCTGGGCTTGGCCAGGTCCATCGTCCAGTAGCGGCTGTACGCGGCACCGGCCGCGCCGGGCACGCAGGCCACGCCGACCTGCGTGAAGTTCTTGCTCATCAGGTTGGCGCAGTGGCCGGGGCTGTTCTGCCAGCTGGTCATCACGCTGTCGATGCTGTTCTGGCCGGCGGCGATGTTCTCGCCGATCGCGCTCCAGGTGTAGCCGGTCGCGGTGATGCGTTGCGAGAAAGTCCGGCCGTCCTGGCTGTCGTGCGAGAAGTAGTTCTTCGTCGCCATGTCCTGCGAGTGCCCCACGGCCGCTTGCGTCAGCTTGTCGTTCCAGGTGAGCGCCGGCGCCGCCGTGAAATTGCCCTCCGAGCCACAGCTCTGCGCGCTGGCACGGAAGGCGTTGATGCGCGCCAGCATCTGCGCGTTGAAATCGGCGATGTCGCAGGTGCCGGAGGCCGCGGGGGCTGGCGCGGGGGCCGGCGTGCCGGCGTCGGCCGTGCCGGAATCGCTGCTGCCGCCGCAGGCGGCGAGGAACATCAGCCAGGGTGCCACCAGGCGGGCACGTCGTGAGGAGGTCGACAAGATCTATATCCGAAGCCGGGGATTCCACAGCCTAAACGCCTGGGGATCAAGCGACACATCCAAAACGTAAGCGATTGCTGACCCCGCTCATGCATGGGTCCGAAACGTGATGCACCGCACGCCGAGGCCGCAGCGGCTTCAGTCGGTCGACGGCTCGCCGATATCCGAAGGCAGTGCGGCTTGTGCCGCACCGATCCCTCATCGACCCCGACCTCCAACCCACCATGCGTCTGCGCCTTCAGTCCCTGACCCGACACGGCCTCTGTGCCCTGGCGCTGTCGCTGGCCGCCGCCGCCCAGGGAGCTGCCGTCAGCGTCGCGGTGGCCGATCCGGCCGGCCGCCCGCTGGTCGACGCAGTGGTGATGCTGGAGCCCGCCAGCGGCAAGCTGCCGGTCAAGCCGATGGCCGGCGTCGAGATCTCGCAGAGCAAGCGCCAGTTCAACCCGTCGGTGACGGTCGTCACCGTCGGCACGCCGGTCACCTTCCCGAACTTCGATACCGTGCGGCACCACGTCTATTCGTTCTCGCCCGTCAAGACCTTCGAGCTGAAGCTCTATGCCGGCGTGCCGGCAGCGCCGGTGGTGTTCGACCAGCCCGGCGCCGCGGTGCTCGGCTGCAACATCCATGACCGGATGAGCGCCTGGGTGGTCGTCGTCGACACGCCGCATCACGCCCGCACCGGCACCGACGGCCGCGCCCGCATCGACGGCATCGCGCCCGGCAGCTACCGGCTGCGCGCCTGGCATGCCGGCGTCGTGCCCGGCCAGGAGCCGGCACCGCAGTCGCTCGCGATCGGCGCGGCCGATGCGCAGGCCGCCATCCAGCTGCCGGTCGCCGCAGGGAGCGCGCCATGACGTCGCCGACCGCACGCGAGCTGCTGCACCCGCGCCACTGGCCGCGCTGGATCGCCAGCTCGCTGGGCACGCGCATCGTCGTGCTGTTCCTCGGGCTGCTGCTGCTCGTGCAGGCCGCGAGCTTCCTCGCGATCCGCGCCAGCATCGACCGCAACGCGCGCGCCGCCATCAACGACGAACTGCTGGTCGGCGAACGCGTGCTGACCCGCGTGCTCGACCAGAACGCGCAGAAGCTCGCCGAAGGCGCGAGCCTGCTGGCGGCCGACTACGGCTTCCGCGCCGCCGTCAGCAGCAACGATGCCGACACCATCGCGTCGGTGCTCGCCAACCACGGCGAGCGCATCGGCGCCACCGTCACCGCGCTGCTCGACACCGAGTTCCGGCTGCGCGCCGCCGCCCAGCCCGGCCTGCAGGAGCTGCTGCCGGTCACGCAGCGGCTGGCCGCGCGGGCGCTCGCCTCCAAGCGCGCCAGCGAGATCGTCGTGCTCGGCCATCGCCCGTTCCAGCTGGTGATGGTGCCGATGCGCGCACCGGTGGTGGTCGGCTGGGTGCTGATGGGCTTCCCGATCGACCAGCGGCTGGTCGACGACATGCATGCGCTGTCGTCGCTGCAGGTCAGCCTGCAGGTGCGCAGCGATGCGAGCTCGACATGGACCACCGCCGTCTCGACGCTGCCGCTGGCCACGCGCGGGCAGCTGGAGAAGCAGGCCGCGCTGGCGCTCGAGCAGGTGAACGGCGGCCACCCCGCCGCCAACTCGGCCGCCGGTTCCGTCACCTTGGCGCTGACGCTGCTCGACAACGAATACAGCGGCCGCACCGTGATGCTCGCCGAGCACGACGGCGCCGCCGTCTCGGCGCTGCTGCTGCGCTCGGTCGACGACGCGGTCGCGCCGTACCGCCAGCTGCAGCTGGGGCTGGCCGCGCTGACGTTGGTCGGCGTGCTGGTGTTCGGCATCGGCAGCGTGCTGACGGCGCGCCACGTGACGACGCCGCTGCGGCGCCTCGCGACGGCGGCCGAACGGCTGGGCGCCGGCGACTACTCGACGCCGCTGCGCGGCCTCGACCGCAGCGACGAGCTGGGCGACGTGGCCCGCGCCTTCGAGCGCATGCGCGAGAGCATCGGCGAGCAGCAGGACGAGATCCTGAAGCTCGCCTACTGGGATCCGCTGACGGCGCTGCCGAACCGCCTGCAGTTCCGCAACGCGGTGCGCGACGCGATCGTCGCGGCCGGCAAGAATGGCCGGACCGTCTCGGTGATCATGCTCGACCTCGATCGCTTCAAGCACGTCAACGACGTGCTCGGCTACCGCTTCGGCGACCTGCTGCTGCGCAGCGTGGCCGAGCGGCTGACGCAGCAGGCGGTGCGCGGCGGCGACCTGGTCGCGCGGCTCGGCGGCGACGAGTTCGCGGTGCTGCTGGCCGGGCTCGATCCCGCCAACGACGTGGCGCTGACCCGCACGGTCGCCAAGCGCATCAACCAGGCCTTCGACGCCGCGCTGAAGCTGGAGGACCAGACGGTCGACATCAGCGCGAGCCTGGGCCTCGCGAACTGGCCGCTGCATGCCGGCGATGCCGACGTGCTGCTGAGCCGCGCCGAGGTCGCGATGTACACCGCCAAGCGCCAGCATGACGGCCCGATGGTCTACGACGCGGCGCTCGATGCCGCGAGCTCGCAGACGCTGTCGCTGCTGAGCGAATTGCGCCATGCGGTCGATCACGACGAACTGCGGCTGTACCTGCAGCCCAAGCTGGCGCTCGGCAACGCACGCGTCGTCGGCGCCGAGGCGCTGGTGCGCTGGCAGCACCCGCGCCGCGGGCTGGTGCCGCCGATGGAGTTCATCCCGTTCGCCGAGCAGACCGGCTTCATCCGGGTGCTGACGCTGTGGGTCTTCGAGCAGACCGCGCAGTTGTGGAAACGCCTGCACGACGGCGGCCAGACGCTGACGATCTCGATCAACCTGTCGACGCGCGACCTGCTCGACCCGGAGCTGCCGCAGAAGTTCGACGCGCTGCTGGTGCGGCATTCGGTGCCGGCCGAGGCCTTCTGCCTGGAGATCACCGAGAGCGCGATCATGGACGACCCGCAGCGCGCGCAGGCCACGCTCGACAAGCTGAGCGCGCTGGGCTTCCGGCTGTCGATCGACGACTTCGGCACGGGCTATTCATCGCTCGCGTACCTGAAGCGGCTGCCGGTGGACGAGCTGAAGATCGACAAATCGTTCGTGCTCAACATGGAGAAGGACCTGGACGACGCACGCATCGTGCGCTCGACGATCGACCTGGCGCACGGCCTCGGGCTCACGGTGGTGGCCGAGGGCGTCGAGAACGCGCAGGTCTGGGAGCTGCTGCGCGAGCTGGCCTGCGACGAGGCCCAGGGCTTCCACATGGGCCGGCCGATGCCGGCCGCCGAGTTCGCGCGCTGGTCGACCGGCTGGAGTGCGCGGCAGGCGATGACGATCGCGACGGGCAAGGGGCCGGACGTTCCGATCACCTTGCACTGAACAGGCGCCCGACCATGCGCGACGCGGCCCGCAGCGCCGCCTCGTCGTACCCCGCATAGCCGAACAGCCAGCCGCGCCGCGGCGCCTCGATCGCATAGCGCGACAGCGTCGCGAGGTACACCCCGCCCTCCTGCGCGCGCGCCGACAGCGGCTCATCCGGCCGGCCCGCCTCGTCCTCGTGCGCCAGGTGCATGCCCTGCGCACTCGGCAGCAGCCGCAGCGCGCCGCCGCTTGCCTTGGCCAAGGTCTCGATCACCAGTTCCTGCCGCAGCGCATACAGCTCGCGCATGCGCCGCAGGTGGCGCAGCAGGTGGCCTTCGGTGATGAAGCGGGCCAGCACGTCCTGCGCGGCACCGGGGCTGTGCCGGTCGGTCACCGCCTTGGCTCCCGCGAAGGCGGGCGCCAGCGCGAGCGGCATCACGATGAAGCCCAGCCGCAGGCCCGGGTGCAGCGTCTTCGAGAAGGTGCCGACGTACAGCACGCGCTCCGACTGCGGCAGGCTGCACAGCGCCGGCATGCGGTGCGCGCCGTACTGGAACTCGCCGTCGTAGTCGTCCTCGACGATCCACGCGCGCCGCGTGCGCGCCCAGTCGAGCAGCGCGAGCCGGCGCGCCAGGCTCATGTGCACGCCCATCGGGAACTGGTGCGTCGGCGTCACGACCGCCATGCGCGCCTGCGGCCAGCGCGCGGCGCCCTGCGCGATGCACAGCCCGTCGGCGTCCAGCGGCACCGGCCGCACGACCGCGCCCTGCCCGAGCAGGTTGGCGCGGATGCCCGGGTAGCCCGGGTCCTCGACCATCACCTCGTCGCCCAGGTCGAGCAGCAGCCGGCCGATCAGGTCGATGCCCTGCTGCGAGCCCGACGTGACCAGCACCTGCGACGCCTCGCAGCGGATGCCGCGCGACACCAGCAGCCACTGCGCGATCGCCTCGCGCAGCGCCGGCTCGCCGGCCGGATCGGTGTACTGCGACAGCGCCCGGCGGCGCGGCGCGGCGGTGTCGCGGGCCAGCCGGTCCCACAGCGCGAACGGGAACTCCGCAGTGGCCGGCGCGCCGATGCGGAACGCGACCGGCAGCTGCGTCGGCGGGCGCCAGCGCAGCGCGATGTCGGCGATGGCCTGGCC
>NZ_JBFUCB010000067.1:0-16347 GCF_056405435.1 Rhizobacter sp. P1_G5
CTATGACAAGCACCACCTGGTGCCGTTCGGCGAGTTCATCCCGACCGGCTTTCGCTGGTTCACCGAGCTGATGAACATCCCGCTGGGCGACTTCAACCGCGGCCCGGTGGGGGCGCCGTCGTTCGAGGTGAAGGGCCAGCGCATCGCGCCCAACATCTGCTACGAGGATCTGTTCGGCGAGGAGCTGGCGGCGCATTTCCGCGAGCCGGAGCGGGCGCCGACCATTTTCGCGAACCTCAGCAACATCGGCTGGTTCGGCGACACCATCGCGCTGGCGCAGCACCTGAACATCTCGCGCATGCGGGCGATCGAGTTCCAGCGGCCGATGCTGCGCGCGACGAACACTGGCGTGACGGCGGTGATCGACCACACCGGGCGGGTCACGCACCAGCTGCCGCCGCTGACGACGGGGGTGTTGCAGGCGCCGGTCGAGGGCCGCGAGGGAATGACGCCGTACGCGAGCTGGGCGGCGCGCTTCTGGCTGTGGCCGCTGCTCGTTGGCGCGCTGTTGTCGCTGGTGATCGTGGTCCCCCTGCGCCGTTCGTAGGTGCTGCTGGCATATTGGCCCGTGCCTTTGCCGAACCAGTGGCTTGATGCGTAGAAGAAGCGCCTGGCGCGCCCGGGTGACAACCCGGGCTCAAACCTCATTTGTTCGCTTGTCACCTCCCAAAAGGCAGGGTGGTGGCAGAAGGCGCGTGCGGGGAGGCTGTGGAGCGCCAATCAGGACGGGTCGCCGGAGCTGGCTGGTTTCGCGGCCCGCGCGCGTCAGCGCGCTTCGTGCACTGACTGTCGCCGACTGTTTGACCACAACGAACGAAGTGAGTGGCGGGAGTTTCGGCGACGGGCCGCGAAACCAGTCAGCGG
The DNA here is from genome assembly GCF_056405435.1 of Rhizobacter sp. P1_G5. Lineage (NCBI taxonomy): Bacteria > Pseudomonadati > Pseudomonadota > Betaproteobacteria > Burkholderiales > Sphaerotilaceae > Rhizobacter > Rhizobacter sp. P1_G5. The sequence continues at coordinate 865 of NZ_JBFUCB010000067.1, forward strand.
AGGGAAGTCATCGCCCCCAGGGGCGATGACCGACCCGGCCGGCGAGCCACAGCCTCCCCGCACGCGCCTTCCACGCAGGCGCGCCGCCTAGAATCGCCAGTTCCGCGTTCACCCAACGCGGCGTCTCTTCCACTATCGAACCCCTATGCTGACCTTCCAGCAAATCATCCTGCGCCTGCAAGACTACTGGGACCSCCAAGGCTGCGCGCTGCTGCAGCCCTAYGACATGGAGGTCGGCGCCGGCACCAGCCACACCGCCACCTTCCTGCGCGCGCTCGGCCCGGAACCCTGGAAGGCGGCCTACGTGCAGCCCAGCCGCCGCCCGAAGGACGGCCGCTACGGCCAGAACCCGAACCGCCTGCAGCACTATTACCAGTACCAGGTCGTGCTGAAGCCGGCGCCGGCCAACATCCTCGAGCTGTACCTCGGCTCGCTCGAAGCGCTCGGCTTCGACCTGAAGGCCAACGACGTGCGCTTCGTCGAGGACGACTGGGAGAACCCGACGCTCGGCTGCTGGGGCCTCGGCTGGGAGGTCTGGCTGAACGGCATGGAGGTCACGCAGTTCACCTACTTCCAGCAGGTCGGCGGCATCGACTGCAAGCCGATCACCGGCGAGATCACCTACGGGCTGGAGCGCCTGGCGATGTACCTGCAAGGCGTCGACAACGTCTACAACCTGAAGTGGACCGACACCCTCAGCTACGGCGACGTCTACCTGCAGAACGAGATCGAGCAGAGCACCTACAACTTCGAGCACAGCGACGTCGACTTCCTGCTGCAGGCCTTCGCGGCGCACGAGAAGCAGGCCACTTACCTGATGGCGCAGCAGCTCGCGCTGCCGGCCTACGAACAGGTGCTGAAGGCCGGCCACACCTTCAACCTGCTGGACGCGCGCGGCGCGATCAGCGTCACCGAGCGCGCCGCCTACATCGGCCGCATCCGCAACCTGGCGCGTGCCGTCGCGAAGAGCTACCTCGACAGCCGCGCGCGCCTCGGGTTCCCGATGGCCCCCAAGGCCTGGGCCGACGAAGTGATCGAGCAACTGAACAAGAAGAAGGCGGCCTGAGCGATATGAGCACCCACAACCTGCTGATCGAGCTGTTCGTCGAGGAACTGCCGCCGAAGGACCTGAAGCGCTTCGGCGAGGCCTTCGCCGCGACGCTGTCCGCCGGGCTGAAGACGCGCGGCCTGGCCACCGACCATTCCGCGACCACCTCGTACGCCACCCCGCGCCGCCTCGCGGTGCACGTGAGCGCGGTGCGCGCGCAGGCCGACGACCGCGCGGTGTCGCTGAAACTGATGCCGGTCAGCGTGGGCCTCGCCGCCGACGGCCAGCCCACGCCGGCGCTGCTGAAGAAGCTCGCGAGCGTCGGCGCCGATGCGTCGGCGCTGCCGCAGCTCAAGCGCCAGCCCGACGGCAAGGCCGAGGCGCTGTTCTACCACAGCCTCGTCAAGGGGCCGATGCTGGCCGAGGGCCTGCAAGGGGCACTCGACGAGGCCCTGGCCGGCCTGCCGATCCGCAAGGTGATGCAGTACCAGCTGGACGACGGCTGGAGCAGCGTGAACTTCGTGCGCCCGGTGCACGGCCTGGTCGCGCTGCACGGTGCCGACGTGGTGCCGCTGCGGGCGTTCGGCCTGGTGTCGGGCCGCGAGACGCGCGGCCACCGCTTCGAGGCGGCGGTCGAGCCGGTGGTGCTGCAGGATGCCGACCATTACGCGCGCCAGCTCGAAGAGCAGGGCGCGGTGATCGCGAGCTTCGCGGCGCGCCATGCCGAGATCGTGCGCCAGCTGGATCACGCGGCGAAGCAGCAGGGCCTGCAGCCGATCGACGACGCGGCGCTGCTCGACGAGGTGACCGCGCTGGTCGAGCGGCCGAACGTGCTGCTGTGCCGCTTCGAGCCGGAGTTCCTCGATGTGCCGCAGGAATGCCTGATCCTGACGATGAAGGCCAACCAGAAGTACTTCCCGCTGCTCGACGCGGCCGGCAAGCTGACCAACCAGTTCCTGGTCGTCAGCAACATCCGCCCGGCCGATGCGAGCCGCGTGACCGGCGGCAACGAGCGCGTGGTGCGCCCGCGGCTCGCCGATGCGAAGTTCTTCTTCGACCAGGACCGCAAGAAGTCGCTGGCCGATCGCGTCGGGGGGCTGGACAAGGTGGTCTACCACGGCAAGCTGGGCTCGCAGGGCGAGCGGGTGCAGCGGGTGCGGGCGATCGCCGCGGGCATCGCGAAGCAGCTGGGTGCCGACGTGGCGCATGCCGACCGCGCCGCGCTGCTCGCCAAGGCCGACCTGCTGACCGACATGGTCGGCGAGTTCCCCGAGCTGCAGGGCATCATGGGCGGCTACTACGCGCGCCACGATCGCGAGGCCGACGAGGTCGCGCTCGCGATCGAAGACCACTACAAGCCGCGCTTCGCCGGCGATGAACTGCCGCGCGGCCAGGTCGGCGAGATCGTCGCGCTGGCCGACAAATTGGAGACGCTGGTCGGGCTGTTCGGCATCGGCCAGCTGCCCACCGGCGACAAGGATCCGTTCGCGCTGCGCCGCCATGCACTTGGCGTGATCCGGCTGCTGAGCGAACGCCAGCTCGCGCTGCCGCTCGACAAGCTGCTGCACGACGCGGCGCAGGCGTTCGGCGACCGGATCACCGACGCCAGCGCCGCGCTGAGCGACTTCATCTACGAGCGCCTGGCCGGCGCGCTGCGCGAGCAGGGCGCGACGGCGCAGCAGGTCGACGCCGTGCTGTCGCTGCGGCCGAAGGAGCTCGGCGACGTCGGCAAGAAGCTGGCCGCCGTCCGTGCGTTCGCCGCGTTGCCCGAATCCGAATCTCTGGCGGCCGCCAACAAGCGGGTCAGCAACATCCTGAAGAAGGCCGACGGCGAGGTCGCCGAGCAGGTCGATGCGGCGCTGTTCACCGACCCGGCGGAGAAGGCGCTGCACGCCGCGCTGGTCGACATCGAGCGGATCGCCCGGCCAGCCTTCGATCGGCGCGATTTCACCGCCTCGCTGCAGGCGCTCGCGGCGCTGAAGGCGCCGGTCGACGCGTTCTTCGACCAGGTGATGGTGAACGCCGACGATCCGAAGATCCGCGTCAACCGGCTCGGCCTGCTGGCGATCCTGCGCAGCGCGATGAACCGCGTCGCCGACCTCTCCCGGCTCGCGGTGTGAACCATGCCGCGTGAAGCTCGTCCCCAGAGGTCCGATGCCATGAACCTGATCATCCTCGACCGCGACGGCACCATCAACGAAGACCGCGACGACTTCGTCAAGACGGTCGACGAGTGGGTGGCGATRCCGGGGGCGCTCGAGGCGATCGCGCGGCTCAACCACGCCGGCTGGCAGACGGTGATCGCGWCCAACCAGTCGGGSCTGGGSCGCGGCCTSTTCGACRTGGCGACGCTGAACCTGATGCACGCGAAGATGAACGTGCAGCTCGCGCGCGTCGGCGGGCGTGTCAGCGCGGTGTTCTTCTGCCCGCACACGCCCGAAGACCAGTGCGATTGCCGCAAGCCGCTGCCCGGCCTGTACCTGCAGATCGGCGAGCGCTTCGGCGCCGACCTGGCGAACGTGCCGGTGGTCGGCGATTCGCTGCGCGACCTCGAGGCGGCGGTGGCCGCCGGCTGCCCGCCGCACCTGGTGCGCACCGGCAAGAGCGGCGCGCTCGACGAGGCGCAGCTCGCGCAGCTGCACGAGAAGGTGCCCGGCCTGCAGGTGCATGACGACCTGACGGCGTTCGCCGAATACATGATCCAGCAGGAGCGCACGCTGCGCGGCGCCTCCGGCAAGACCGACTCCGGATTCGGAAGRCTCGATTGATGTCGAAATTCATTGCGGCGCTGCGTTCGCTGCTGTTCGTGCTGTGGATGGCGGGTACCGTGATCCCGTGGGCGGTGTTCTCGCTGATCGCGTCGATCTTCATCCGCGGCACGCCGCTGTTCTGGTTCACCACCTTCTGGCTGCGCATCGCGATCACCGGCTGCCGCTTCATCTGCGGCGTGCGCTACGAGGTGAAGGGCATGGAGAACCTGCCCGACGGCCCGGCCATCCTGCTGTCCAAGCACCAGTCCACGTGGGAGACCTTCGCGTTCCCGACGCTGATGCCGCGCCCGCTGTGCTACGTGTTCAAGCGCGAGCTGCTGTACATCCCGTTCTTCGGCTGGGCGATGGCGCGGCTCGACATGGTGCACATCGACCGCAGCAAGCGCGCCGAGGCCTGGAACCGCGTGGCCGAGCAGGGCAAGCGCYTSATGGCGCAGGGMAMCTGGGTCATCATGTTCCCCGARGGCACGCGCATCMCGCGCGGCCAGMAGGGCACYTACAARWCCGGCGGYACGCGSCTGGCGATGGCGACCGGCGCGCCGGTGGTGCCGATCGCCGTCAATTCGGCCAGTTGCTGGCCGCGCAAGTCGTTCCTGGTGCGGCCGGGCCTGGTCACCGTGTCGATCGGCAAGCCGATCGCGCCGGCGGGGCGCGAGGCCGACGAGCTGATGCGCGAGGTCGAGGGCTGGATCGAAGGGGAGATGCGGCGCATCGACCCCGGGGCGTACACGCCTTCGTAGCTCGCCCTTAGAATCGCGGCCCATGACTCGACGCGCGCCGGGCCCTGAAGAACCACAGCTGTCGCTGTTCGATGAGTCGCCCCCGGCAGTGTCCGCGGCCCTCTGGCCCTCGCTGCCGCGCATGCCGGTCGTCGACGCCCCTGCGGCACCACCGCCCGTCGCCCCTGCGCCCGTCTCCAGCCTGCAGCCCGCGGTCTTCCGCCATCCGCAGGCCCAGCGCGAGATCCGCCTGAACGATCACCTGGTCGGCTATGCGCTGCGCCGCGCGCGCCGCCAGAGCATCGGCTTCGTCGTCGGCACCGAGGGCCTGAGCGTGGCGGCGCCGAAATGGGTCGGCCAGCAGGACATCGAATCGGCGCTGCGCGAGAAGGCCGGCTGGATCCTGCGCAAGCTCGGCGAGCAGCAGCAGCGCGCGCAGCGGCTGCAGGCGGCCCGCGTCGACTGGCGCGACGGCACCGGCATCCCGTTCCTCGGCGAGACGGTGATCGTCGTGCTCGATCCGCGTGCCACCGGTGCCATCCTGAACACCGATGCGGCCGCGCTGCCGGGCGTGCCGCGGCTCACGCTGCACGTCGGGCTGCCGCAGACCGCGACGCCCGAGCAGATCCGCGACGCGGTGCAGAGCTGGCTGCAGCGGCAGGCGCGGCGCATCTTCGAAGACCGCTGCCGGCATTTCGCGGCGCAGCTGAACGTGCGCTACACGCGGCTGAGCCTGTCGTCGGCGCAGACGCGCTGGGGCAGCGCGAGCGCTGACGGCCGGATCCGGCTGAACTGGCGGTTGATCCACTTCGCGATGCCGAGCATCGATTACGTGGTGGCACACGAGCTGGCGCACCTGCGCGAGATGAACCACAGCCCGCGCTTCTGGGACGTGGTGCGCTCGGTGATGCCGGATTTCGAGCAGGTGCGCGGCACGCTGAAGGACGATGTCCTCCCGGTGTTTGACTGAGATCGTTCGAGCGAGGCTTCGATACCTCAGCCCGAACGGTTGGGGGCCTGCGAAGACTCAAAGCCCGTTCAGCCTGAGGTATCGAAGGCCTGCACGGCACAATCGCCGCCCATGTTCAGCTTGAACAGATACTCCTTCCGCCAGCTGCTGCTCGTCGCCTTCCTGCTGATCGCCGCGCTGCTCAGCGCGGCCTCGCTGCGCGGCCTGTTCCAGCTCGAAGGCCTGCTGCGCCAGAGCAGCGAGGGCGCGCGCCAGGCCGTCGCGCACACCGCCGATGCGCAGGTGCTGGCCGAGCGCACCGTCGCGATGGAACGCGCCGCGCGCCAGTACCTGGTGCTCGACGACCCGGTGCTGCGCCAGCGCTTCGAGGAGGCCGCGCGCGACGCCACCTCGGCGCTCGCCCGCCTCGCCGACAACCGCATCCCGTCGAACCTGGCGGCCGACTGGCGCGCCACCGAATCCGACATCGAGGCCCAGCTGAGCGGCCCCGATCCGGCGATCCGGCTGCGCGAGGTCACCGTGACCACCGCATTCCGGGAGCTCGAGTCGATCAACGCCACGATCGCCGAGCAGGTGCGCCTGGCCACCGAGACCCGCAACCAGGTGCTGATGAGCGAGCTGGAGGCCGGCCGCACCCAGCTCGGCCGGCAGATCCTCGCGGCGATCGGCATCTCGATCGTGATGGCGCTCGGCTTCGGCCTGTGGCTCGCGCGGCCGCTGAAGCACCTGGAGCGCGCCGTCGTCAGCCTCGGCGAGAACCGGCTCGACCAGCCGATCGACATCCGCGGCCCGACCGACGTGCGCCTGCTCGGCCGCCGCCTCGAATGGCTGCGGCTGCGGCTGGCCGAACTCGATTCCGACAAGTCGCGTTTCCTGCGCCATGTCTCGCACGAACTGAAGACGCCGCTGGCCGCGTTGCGCGAAGGCGTCTCGCTGCTCGAAGACGGCGTCACCGGCGAGCTGAGCGAGAACCAGCGCGAGGTCGCGCGCATCCTGCGCCAGAACACCCACGTGCTGCAGAGCCAGATCGAGGACCTGCTGCGCTTCAACGCCGCCGCGTTCGAGGCCCGCCAGCTGGTGCGGCGCAAGACCGAGCTCACCGCGCTGATCAAGGACCTGGTCGCCCAGCAGCGGCTGCAGTGGCAGGCGCGCCAGCTCGCGGTGCTGGTGGAGGGCGAGCCGCTCGTCGCCGAAGTCGATGCCGACAAGCTCGGCGCGGCGCTGGGTAACCTTTTGTCGAACGCGATACGCTTCAGCCCCGCGGGCGCTACCATCCGTTTTTCCGTGACCCGCGTGCCCGGCCGTGCCTGCATCGACATCGTCGACCAGGGCCCGGGCGTTGCGGCGGCCGACCGGGCGCGCGTGTTCGAGCCCTTCTACCGCGGCGAACGCCAGCCGGGCGACGCGGTGCGCGGCAGCGGCATCGGGCTGTCCATCGTGCACGAGTACGTCACGGCCCACGGCGGCCAGGTCGAACTGATGGACGACGGCGGCCCCGGCGGCGCTCACTTTCACATCGAATTGCCCCATGCGCGTTAGTCCTGCCCTCCGTTGCGCTCCCGCCTGGCTCGGCACGTTGCTGCTGGCGGCCTGCGTGACGCCGCCCGCCGAACTGCCGCCACCCGCGCCCGCCGCCTCGGCGCCGGTGCTCGCCCCGGCCCCGGCCGCGTCGGCCGTCGTGATCCTGGTGCCGGCGCCGGTCGAGCCGGCCGACCAGGTGTCGCGGCAGATCCTCGGCTACCACGAGCAACTGCGTCAGATGTCGGCGGCCGACCTCGGCAACGAGATCACGCGCCTGAACGCGATCGTCAGCGCGAACAGCGCCGCGGCGCCGACCGGCGCGGTGCTCGAACTGGCGCTCGCGCTCTCGCAGCAGCACAACGGCGGCGACGTGGCACGCGCGCAGCAGCTGCTCGAATCGGTCGTGAAGGCCGGTGCCGCCGAACTGCAGCCGTGGCAGCCGATGGCGCGCCTGCTGCTCGCGCGCATCGCCGAGCAGCGCCGGCTGGAAGACGCGTTCAACCGCGAGGCCACGCAGCGCCGCGAGCAGCAGCGCACGCTGCAGCAGCTCAACGAGAAGCTCGAGGCGCTGAAGGCGATCGAGCGCAGCATGACGACCCGCCCCGGGCCGGGCGCGAGCGCGGTGCCGGTGACGCCGCTGCCGGCGCCGGCCGCCGCCTCCGCCCCCGCGGCACCGAAGGCGCCCTGAGGGCCCCCGCCGCATGGCCAACATCCTGCTTGTCGACGACGACCCCGACCTGCTGAAGCTGCTGTCGATGCGGCTCGGCGCGGCCGGCCACCGCGTGACCTCGGTCGAGTCGGCCGAGGCGGCGCTGACGCAGCTGGCGGTCGCGCGGCCGCAGCTGGTGGTGAGCGACGTGCAGCTGCCGGGGCGCGACGGCCTCGCGCTGTTCGACGAGATCCGCGCGCGCCATCCGGCGCTGCCGGTGATCCTGCTGACGGCGCACGGCACGATCCCCGATGCGGTCGAGGCCACCGCACGCGGCGTCTTCAGCTACCTGACCAAGCCGTTCGACGGCAAGGCGCTGCTCGACAAGGTGAACCAGGCGCTGGCGCTCGCGCCGCCGTTGCCGCACGCCGAGGATGGCGACRGCGCCTGGCGTGCCGCGATCGTCAGCCGCTCCGGCCCGATGACCGAGCTGCTCGGCGAGGCCAAGATGGTGGCCGCGTCCGATGCGAGCGTGCTGATCCGCGGCGAGAGCGGCAGCGGCAAGGAGCTGCTCGCGCAGGCCATCCACCGCGCGAGCGCGYGTGCCGCGAAGCCGTTCGTCGCGGTGAACTGCAGCGCGATCCCCGAGGCGCTGCTCGAATCCGAGCTGTTCGGCCACGTGAAGGGCTCGTTCACCGGCGCGGTCGCGAACCACCGCGGCCTGTTCGTCACGGCCGACGGCGGCACGCTGTTCCTCGACGAGATCGGYGACATGCCGCCSGCGCTSCAGGTCAAGCTGCTGCGCGTGYTGCAGGAGCGCTCGGTGCGGCCGGTCGGCGCGAGCCAGGCGGTGCCGGTGGACGTGCGCATCCTGTCGGCCACGCACCGCGACCTCGATGCGGCGATGGCCGAGGGCCAGTTCCGCGAAGACCTGTACTACCGGCTCAACGTGGTGTCGCTGCACCTGCCGACGCTGGCCGAACGGCGCGACGACATCCMGCTGCTGGTGAACCACTTCCTCGCGAAGCTGGGCGAGAAGTACGGCAAGCGCTTCAACGGCTTCGCGCCCGAGGCGATGAAGGCACTGACCACCGCGAGCTGGCCCGGCAACGTGCGCCAGCTGCACAACGTGGTGGAACAGGTGTGCGCGCTGACGACCACGCCGCTGATCCCGCTGACGCTGGTGCAGCGCGCGCTGCGCGTGCCGTCGGTCGAGGTGCTGACCTACGCGCAGGCGCGCGAGCGCTTCGAGCGCGACTACCTGGTCGGCCTGCTGAAGCTGACCGATGGCAACGCCGCCGACGCGGCGCGGCTGGCCGACCGCAACCGCACCGAGTTCTACCGGCTGCTGCAGCGCAACGGCCTGACGCCGGGGCAGTTCAAGGCGGCGGCGGACGACGAGGGCTGAACCCGGCGATCGGATTCAAGCCCACGCGGCTGGATGCGAGCCCGGCGGCATCGACGGCCAGCGCCACAGCGGCGGCGTTTCAGAGAACTGCGGCGCATGGCGCACTGCGACGAGGCGACCGAAGCCCGACGGTTCGCTGACGAGGAAGGGCGTGATGTCGGGCGCTTGCGCCTTCAGTCCGCCGTCGACCCGGCCGAGCGACCGCAGCCACTGCCCGACGCCCGCCAGCGACACCTGCACATGCCAGCTGCCGCCTTCGCGCGCCTGGCGCCACAGCGCGGCCTGCGCGCCGAAGGCCAGCAGGTAGCCTGCCGCGTAGTCCAGCGCCTGCAGCGGCAGGGCCTGCGGCTTCGCGGCGCCGGCGGCGCGTGCCTCGGCGTCGTTGAAGCCGGTGGCGGTCTGCACCAGCGAATCGAAGCTGCGCCGCGTCGACCACGGGCCGGTCGATCCGTAGGCCGACAGCGACACCGCGACGATGCCCGGCCGCAGCGCGGCGAGCTGCTCCGGCCCGAAGCCCAGCGCCTGCAGGCCGCCCGGACGGTAGCCCTGCACGAAGACATGCGCATCGGCCAGCAGCTCCTGCAGTCGCTCGCGCCCCGCGCCGCTGCGCAGGTCGAGGTGGGCCGAGCGCTTGCCGCGGCTGGTCTCGGCGATCGCGTCGATGTTGGGCAGGTGGGGCGAATTCAGCAGCAGCACCTCGGCACCGTAGGCCGCGAGCGTGCGGCCGGCCACCGGGCCGGCGAGGATGCGCGTCAGGTCGAGCACGCGCAGGCCGTGCAGCGGGCGATCGGTGTCGGCGGCGTGGGTCCATTCGCGCGGGGCTGCGTCGCCGAGGCGTTCGATGCGCACCGCCGGCTGGCCGGCCAGCGCCAGGGCTTGCGGATGCCGGTCCCAGGTGTCGACGCTGCGCAGCGCGGCGACCACCAGGCCGGCCTGCGCCGCCGCGTCTTCGAACTCCTCGGCGCGCCAGCTGCGCAAGGCCTGCTCGACGGCGGGGCGCTCGGTGGCGTCGCCGGTCGGGCAGCCGAGCAGCTTCAGCGCGCCGTCACGGTGATGCGCGAAGTTCGCGTGCAGGCGCACCCAGCCCGGCTCGCCGAGCGCCTCGCCGCAGCGGTACAGGCCCGACAGCTTGTCCCAGAGATGCAGGGCGCGGCCGTCGAGCGTGAAGTGCGCGCAGCTCTCCAGCACGGCGTTCTCTCGCGGCACCAGCACGCGCTGCCGGCGCCCATGGCGCAGGTGCCACAGCTCGGCGGCCGCGCCGGAGGCAGCGGCCATGCTGGCCTGGATCGCATCGGCGACGGCGAAGCTGCTCGGCAGCACCGGGGCATCGCCGGGCGCTTCGATGTGATCGAGCGCCGCCGCCGGCAGGCCGGCCTGCTGCCACAGGCCGGACAAGGCGTGCTGCGCCGGACCGGCATCACGATCATCGATGGGCACGCGGTGCTCCAGGGGGGGTGAAGATGGCGCGCATTCGACACCGCCACGCGGCACCCGTCAATCGCCCACGTCAATCGCCCACGTCAGGCGCCCAGCCCGGCGATCAGCGAGTGGTGCAGCGAGACGCCGGCCAGCACGCCATCGGCCGACGCGAAGGTGGCGTTGTGGCGCAGGTGGGCCGCATCGCCGGCCGCGTAGACGCCGGGCACGCTGGTCTGCTTCATGTCGTTGACGCGCAGCATCGGGCCGAACGGGCCGTCGGTGAGCTCGCAGCCCAGCGAGTCGACCAGCTCGTGGCCGATGCGCACGCGCGGCGCGACGAACAGCGCGTCCAGCGGCAGCGAGCGGCCGTCCGCGAGGCGCGCCGCGCTGAGCCGCGGCAGCGGCCCTTCGAGGGCCTGCACCACGGCGGGCTCGATCGCGACGCCGTGCGCACGCAGCCGCCCGGCCTCGTCGTCGTCGAGCTGCTGCCCGTTCAGCAGCAGCGTCGTCGGCCCCCACTCCTTGATCAGCAGCGCATGGTGCACCGAGGCCGGTCCGGCCGACAGCACGCCGAGGCGCCGCCCGGCCTCTTCGTAGCCGTGGCAGTACGGGCAGTGCAGCACGCTCACGCCCCAGCGCGGCGCGAGGCCGTCGATGTCGGGGAAGGTGTCCTGCACGCCGATCGCCAGCAGCAGCCGGCGCGCGGCGAGCGTGCGGCCGTCGTCGAGCKACACGCTGAACTGCCGGCCGCCATCGCCATCACCGTCCCGGCGTGCGCGCAGCGCGCGGCCGCTGACGAACTGCACCGTCGGGTAGGCCTGCACGCGTTCGCGTGCGGCAGCGATCAGCTGCAGCGGCGGCGTGCCGTCCTGCGCGAAGAAGCCGTGCGACCGGGCCGCGAAGCGATTGCGCGGTGCGCCGTCGTCGACCACCGCGACCGTGCGGCGGGCGCGCGCCAGCTGCAGCGCGGCCGACAGGCCGGCGAAGCTGCCGCCGATCACGACGGCGTCAAGGGATGCATCGAGGGTTTCAATGGGCATGGTGGAAGTCCTTCATCGTGTGGCCGGTGGCTTTCAGCCGGCGGTGGAAATCGTTCGACAGGTCGGCGAGCGTCACCTGGCCGAGCCGTGCCAGCAGCAGCGCCTCGGCTTCCTGGCAGGCGTGGTCGAGCGCGGCGTTGACCGCCTGCTCGACGAGGCAGCCGGGGCTTTCGGTGCGGTTGCCGAACGCGAGCAACCCAGGCGAGCCGAGCGCCGCATGGATGTCGCCGAGCGTCACCTCGTGCAGCGGGCACGACAGCACCCAGCCGCCGCCGTGCCCCTTGGCCGACGCGACGAAGCCGGCTTCACGCAGCCCCGTCATCAGCCGGCGCACGACCACGGGATTCGTCTGCATCGCGCCGGCGAGCGATTCGGAGGTGGCTGGCCCGTCCTGCTCGGCCATGTGCAACAGCACGTGCAGGACGCCGGAAAGCTTGCTGTCTCGTTTCATGCAACATTATGAGTTGCGTGATGTGCGGGGCGCCCGGACCCGGCTCCGAAAACCCCACGCTGCGGCAGGGCAATCCAGCGGGCAGCGTGTCAGCGCCGTGCGCCAGGCGCCCCGGCCGCCGTCACGACGCGGTGCACGAACGCCAGCTTGCGCACCACCGGCTCGGGCATCACGAAGGGGTAGGCGTCGTGCGAGCCGAGGCTGCGCGACATCGCGTTGATGAACTGCGAGATCGGCAGCCAGCGTTCGATCAGGGCCGGCTCGAGGGCGTCGTCGCGCGGCTCCAGGGCCGCCGCGCGCACCGGCTCGCCACCCGGCGATGCGAGCTGCAGGCCCCAGGCCGAGGCGGTTTCCAGGCCGTCCTGCACGTGCAGGTAGTGGGCCCAGCATTCGGCCCAGTCCTCCCACGGGTGCGCGCTCGCGTAGGCGCTGACGAACTGCTGCGGCCAGTCGGCGGGCGGCGCGCCGTAGTGGGCCTGCAGCGCCTGCGCGTAGTCGGCGCGCTCGTCGCCGAACAACGCGCGGAACTCGTCCAGCCACGGCGTGCCGTCGACCAGCAGGTCCCAGTAGTAGTGCCCGATCTCGTGCCGGAAGTGACCAAGCAGCGTGCGGTAGGGCTCGTGCATCTCGGTGCGCGTCTTCTCGCGCTGCGCATCGTCGGCTTCGCGCACGTTCAGCGTGATGGTGCCGTTGTCGTGGCCGGTCATCACGCGCTGGCCGGGCTGCATCTCCGCGAGGAACTCGAACCACACGCCTTGCTCGGGATCGACGGCCTTGCTGCGCACCGGCAGGCCGAGCGACAACAGGCTGTACACCAGCCGGCGCTTGGCCTGCTCGATGCGTTGCCACGACAGCAGGTTGTCCGGTTCGCTGAGCGCCGGCAGGATGTGCGTGGTCTGGCACGAGGTGCACAGCGTCGCGTCGCTTGCGGCCGGCACCATCCAGTTGCAGGCCTGCGCGCCGGTGTAGTTGTGGCAAGGGCGCTGGGCCGCGGCGCCTTCGCGCAAGCGGTTCCAGTGGCCGTCGGCCGCGATCTCGAACGCGCCCATCGCCAGCTCATCCGGCACGAAGCCGAGCACGGCGCCACAGCGCTCGCAGGCCACGTTCTCGAAGAACACACGCAGTCCGCAGCGCTCGCACGACAAGGTCTTCATGCGGCGAGCATAGGAGTCCGCAGCAGCGCGCTGCTGCGCCGCAGCGCCCGTCGGCGTGTAGGACGAACGCGCATTCGCGGCCCTTCCCCCCAACGAGGGGAGTGGCGGTCCCCCTCACCCTGATGGGCGGGTTTGAGCAACTGTCATGCAAGCTCCACCACAATCGCCGTTCAGGTCCGTGGACACAGAACAGGACCGCAAGGTATCGCAAAAAAAAGGGGAACGGGATGATGTTCACGCTGCGCATGGCGCCCGACTGGGCGGAGCAGGTCCGCAAGATCCGCGAGGCGGTCACCGAAGACACGCACCTGATCCGGGCCGACAACGGCTTCTACCGCGTCTGCCGCGCGGGCGATGCGGGCTTCCAGGTTCGCGTGCAGCCGGGCAGCGGCGCCCGAGGCGTGGAACTGAGGCTGCGCGAGAGCGACCTCGACGTGACGCACATCGACGGCGGGCCGTTCGAGCCCGGCACCGCCCGTGTCGATCCGCGCCGGCTGCAGGCGCCCGCGTTCGACGAGGCGCTGCTTGCATTGCAACGCAGCGCCGGCCCGCAGCGCTTCGAAGCGCAATCGTTGCTGGTGCTGTGCGTGGCCGGATCGCTGCGCAGCGACGTGCTCGCGGCGAAAATCGGCCAGTGGCTGCGCGTCGTGACGACCGGCCTGCCCGGCGCGTCGGCGCAGTTGGCGGTGGGCGAACTGCTGCAGGAGGCGCGGGCCTGGGGCCCGGCCTGCGAATCGATCTTCAATGCGATCACCGGCACCGCGCGCGGCATCGCGCTGAAGCGCCGCGCGGAGCTGACGCCGCTGCAGCGGCATTTCAGCGAACGGGTCGACCTGGCGAAGGTCGAGCCGGGGCTGCAGGCCGCGGCGCGCAGCCTCCAGGTGCTGAAGCGGCCGAAGTGAGCTGAGCCCTCAGGGCACCGCGCGGCAGCCGGTCAGCAGTTCCAGCAGGCGTGACTGGATCGCCTGGCGCGACGACGACTTCGCGAACTCGCTGCGCGCCATCAGCTGCGCGCCGGCCGGCGTCTTGCGAAAGCGGTCGACCGCGGCAATCTCTTCTTCGGTGTACTCGGCGATCGGTGCCGTCAGCGTCTCGCCGGCATCGAGCCGGGCCTGCGTCACGCTGCGCTCGGCGTACTTCCGGCCGGCCGGCGTCGCGAGGAAGGCCTCGATCGCATCGATCTCGGCCGCGCTCCAGTTGTCCTTCACGGCGGTCTCGAAGACGGGGACCAGCGCGCCGGGTTGCAGCGACTGGACGCAGGTGGCGGCGTCGACGGTGATCTTGCCGCCTTGGCGGGCTTCGCGCATCGCGCTCTGCACGCCGAGCAGCGTGGAGCGGGCGAGCAGCGTCGCGCTGGCGGTGGGAGTGGCCGCCCTGCCGGGGATCGCCTGGGTGGCGAGCAGCGCAGCGAAGACGGTGGCAGTCAGGGGGGTGGTGATTCGCATCCGGCGATTTTCCCGCATCCGGCGCGGCCAACGGCAACGCAAGGTAAGCAAGCCGCGTAGGCGGATCCTGCGTTCCGTTCGGCCCGCCGTCCGACAGACTGCGGCCTCGAGGATGAACAGACTTCAGCGATCCACCGCTTGAAGGAGCCGTTCATGAAGACTTCCACCATGTTGCCCACCGTGTTGCGCTCGTTCGCGCTGGCGCCGCTGATCGTGCTGAGCGTCTCCGCCGCCATGGCCGCCGACAGGACGGCCCAGCAGACCGCCCGTGCCCGCTTCGAGCAGGACAGCGCCGTCTGCAACAGCGGCCGCTCGAACCAGGACCGTGCGACCTGCATGCAGGAAGCGCGCGCCGCACTGGCCGCGGCACAGGGCGGCCGCCTGCCGGAGCCGGACCCCAGCCTGGCCCGCAACGCGACCCGGCGTTGCGCCGCGTTGCCGATGGAGGACCGCGCGGATTGCGAAGCGCGCATGCGCGGCCAAGGGACGACCAGCGGCAGCGCCGCTGCGGGTGGCATCTACCGCGAGCTCGTCACGCGCACCGTCGGCCCGGTGGAGCCTGCCGCCTCGGCCGCCGAGCCCGCTCCCCGGTGACGGACGCGTCAGGCTGACGCCAGCGCCGCCGCGTCCACCGGCAGCTTGCGCAAGCGCCGGCCGGTGGCCGCGAAGATCGCGTTGGTGACGGCCGGCGCGAGGCCCGAGGTGCCGGGCTCGCCCATGCCGCCGGGTGCCTCGCCGCTCGCGACCAGGTGCACCTCGATCGCGGGCGCTTCGTTCATCCGCACCACCCGCACGTCGTGGAAGTAGGATTGCTCGATGCGCCCGTTCGCGAGCGTCGCCTGCCCCCACAGCGCGCCCGAGATCCCGAAGATCACGCCGCCCATCAGC
>NZ_JBFUCB010000068.1:0-16259 GCF_056405435.1 Rhizobacter sp. P1_G5
GGTCGACCGGCAGCTCGATGCGCTGCTCGTAGACGTGGGCGCCGCTGCCGCGCATGCGCGTGAGCAGCGCGAGGCCGTCGATCTGCATCGCCAGCAGCGCCTGCTCGGGCTGGAGTGCCATCGCCCGCGTCAGCGTCACGCGGTCGAACTGCTGGCCGAAATCGAACTCGGGGGGAATGGAAAATTCGGTCATGGGCTGCGGGCCATTGTCGTTCAGCCGGCGGGCGCATCCATGCGATGCTGGCGCCCCATGCAAAGACGCCTTTTCATCGCCGCGGCGGCCTGCGGGGCCGCGCCGGCCACGGTTTCGTCTGCAGTGTCGTCAACGGAATCGCCGCTCACCACGGTGCATCCCCGCCCCCTCGTCTTCCCGGCCGATTTCGGCGCGCATCCCGCGACGCGCACCGAGTGGTGGTACGTCACCGGCTGGCTGCAGGCGCAGGCCGACGCAGCGCCCCTCGGCTTCCAGGTCACGTTCTTCCGCTCGGCCACCGGGCTGGCCGCGTCGCCGAGCCGCTTCGGCGCGCAGCAGCTGGTGTTCGCGCACGCGGTGCTCGGCGACGTGGCCGGCAGGCGGCAACGCCACGACCAGCGCATCGCGCGCGCCGGCTTCGGCATCGCCGACAGTGCCGAGGGCGACACCCGCGTGCTGCTGCGCGACTGGTTCCTGCGCCGCGAGGGCAGCGCCGGCGCGAGCCGCTACACGACCCGCGTCGCGAGCGACAGCGGCGGCTTCGCGTTCGAGCTGTCGTTCGAGGCCACGCAGCCGGTGCTGCTGCAGGGCGAGGCGGGCTGGTCGCGCAAGGGGCCGAAGCCGCACGAGGCGAGCCGGTACTACAGCCAGCCCCAGCTGCGCACCAGCGGCACGCTGACGCTGGACGGCCGTGCACGCGCGGTGCAGGGCCGCGCCTGGTTCGACCATGAATGGAGCGACCACGCGCTGCCCGACGACGCGGTCGGCTGGGACTGGATCGGCATGAACCTGGACGACGGCAGCGCGCTGATGGCGGTGCGGCAGCGGCGCGCCGACGGCACGCCGTACTACGCCGGCGGCAGCTTCCGCGCGCCGGGGGGCGAGGTGCGCAATTTCGGGCCCGGCGAAGTGCGCTTCGTGCCGGGCCGCCGCTGGAGCAGCCTGTTGTCGCGTGCGAGCTACCCGGTCGAATGGGCGGTCGAGACGCCGGCGGGCCGCTACCGGGTTCGCGCGCTGTTCGATGCGCAGGAACTCGACAGCCGCGCCAGCACCGGCGGCTTCTACTGGGAGGGGCTCAGCGAGCTGATGGACGAGTCCGGCCGCAGGCTCGGACTCGGCTACCTGGAGATGACCGGCTATGCCGGCCGGCTCCGCATTTAAAGTTTCTGCGCCTGCATGAAGTCGTCGAACGCGGCTTCGGCGAAGCGGAACCACAGCACCTGGTCGGCGCGGAACTTGGTGTAGTCCTCGTAGACCTTCTTCCAGGCCGGGTTCTTGCCCGACAGCTCGCTGTAGTAGTCCATCGACACCTTGAAGCAGGCTTCCATCACGTCCTTCGGGAAGCGGTGCAGCTTGGTGCCGGCGCCGACCAGCTGCTTCAGCGCACCCGGGTTGCGGGCGTCGTATTTGGCCTGCATGTCGACGTGCGCGTGCGACGACGCGGCTTCGACGATGGCCTTGTACTCCGGCGTCAGCGCATCGTAGGCCTTGGTGTTGATGAACAGGTCGACCTGCGGGCCGCCTTCCCACCAGCCGGGGTAGTAGTAGTGCGGCGCGACCTTGTTGAAGCCGAGCTTCTGGTCGTCGTACGGGCCGACCCATTCGGCGGCGTCGATCGTGCCCTTCTCGAGCGCGGGGTAGATGTCGCCGCCCGGCAGGTTCTGCGGCACGGCGCCCAGGCGTTCGATGATGCGGCCGGCAAAGCCGCCGATGCGGAACTTCAGGCCCTTCATGTCGGCGACGGCGTTGATCTCCTTGCGGAACCAGCCCCCCATCTGGGCACCGGTGTTGCCGCCGGGGAAGTTGATGATGTTGTAGTTGCGGTAGAAATCGCGCATCAGCTTCAGGCCGTTGCCTTCCAGCATCCAGGCCGTCATCTGGCGCGAGTTCAGCCCGAACGGGATCGAGGCGCCGATCGCGAAGGTCTCGTCCTTGCCGAAGAAGTAGTACGGCACGGTGTGCGCCATCTCCACGGTGCCGTTCTGCACGCCATCGACCACGCCGAAGGCCGGCATGATCTCGCCGGCCGCGTGCACCGAGATCTGGAACTTGCCGCCGGTCATCTCGCCGACCTTCTTCGCGAAGACCTCGCCGCCGCCGTAGATGGTGTCGAGCGATTTCGGGAAGCTGGAGGCCAGGCGCCAGCGCAGCGCCTGCTGCGCGTGCACCACGGCCGGTGCCAAGCCGGCGGCCAGCACGCCGGCGAGGCCGGTTTGACGGATGAAGGAACGGCGTTCCATGCGGTGTCTCCTTGGAATGGGTGATGCGGTTGAACCGCGGGATTCTAGGAGGCCCGCAAAATCCGACGCGAGGGGTGTTTCCCCGTCCGAGAAACTACGCACTCCGCAGCCCGGATTCCAATCCGGGACCCGGGTTGTCACCCGGGCTACAAGCCGGCGATCTTCATCTCGGGGATCAGCACCGAGCCGATGGTCTTGGTGCCCATCGTGTAGGCATCGGAGCCGACCGCGACGATGTTGCGCAACATCTGCTTCAGGTTGCCGGCGATCGTGATCTCGTGCACCGGGTAGGCGATGCGGCCGTTCTCGACCCAGAAGCCGGCGGCGCCGCGCGAGTAGTCGCCGGTCACGTAGTTGACGCCCTGCCCCATCAGCTCGATCACGAACAGCCCGCGGCCGAGCTTGCGCAGCATCTCGTCGAGGTTGTCGCCGGGCTTCGTCAGCCGGCTCGTGAAGCTCAGGTTCTGCGAGCCGCCGGCATGGCCGGTGGTCTTCATGCCGAGCTTGCGTGCCGAGTAGCTCGACAGGAAATAGCCCTGCACGATGCCGCCGGTGACGACGTCGCGCACCCGCGTGACGACGCCCTCGTCGTCGAACGGCGCGCTGCCCTTGCCGCCACGCACGTGCGGGTTCTCGCGGATGTCGATGTGCGGCGCGAGCACTTCCTTGCCGAGGCTGTCGAGCAGGAAGCTGGAGTTGCGGTACAGCGCGCCGCCGCTGGTGGCCTGCACGTAGCCGCCGAGCAGCCCGGTGGCGAGCGTCGACTCGAACAGCACCGGCACCACGCAGGTCTTGATCTTGCGCGACTTCAGCCGCGACAGCGCGCGCTCGGCGGCGTAGCGGCCGATGGCCTCGGGGCTGGCGAGATCGCCGGGCGCGCGCATCGAGCTGTACCAGGCGTCGCGCTGCATGTCGTCGCCGCCGCGGCCGGGCAGCGACGCGATCGGCGCCACCGACACCGAGTGCCGCGAACTGGCATAGCCGCCGCGGAAGCCGCGGCTGTTGCCGGCGAAGAAGTGCGATTGCTGCGCCGACACGCCGGCGCCTTCGCTGTTGGTGATGCGGCGGTCGGTGGTGAGCGCGGCGGCCTCGCAACGCTGCGCGATCTCGGCAGCACCGGCGGCATCGATGTCCCACGGGTGGAACAGGTCGAGGTCGCGGGTGGCGGCTGCGCCGAGCGCCAGGTCGGCGTCATCCGGCAGGCCGGCGGCCGGGTCTTCGGCGGTGAAGCGGGCGATGTCGTAGGCGGCCTTGACCGTCTGCTCCAGCGCGGCCGGCGAGAAATCGGACGTGCTCGCGTTGCCGCGGCGCTGGCCGAGGTAGACGGTGACACCGATCGACTTGTCGCGGTTGCGCTCGACGTTCTCGATCTCGCCCTTGCGCACCGACACCGACAGGCCCGCGCCTTCGGAGACCTCGACCCCCATGTCGCTCGCGCCGAGCGTCTTGCCGAGCGACAGCGCGTCTTCGACCAGTTGCTCGAAGCGCTCGCGCGAATACGCGAAACCGTGGGTGGGGAGGGAGGACTGGGTCATGGAGGCGGCAGGCGCACGAGGCAGCCAAGAGGAAGCGAGGGCTATCATACCGACGCCCTTGCCCGTGCAGCCCTCGTTTCCCCTCATGGCCCCTCGAACTCCCAAGAATCACGTGCCCGACCCTGTCGCCTCCGAAGACGGCGACGACGACTTCGACGGCCCCAGCAAGACGCAGCTGAAGAAGGACATGCACGAGTTGCAGGCGCTGGGCGAGGCCTTCGCGGCGCTGCCCGAGAGCCGCATCGTCGGGCTGCCGATCTCCGAGACGCTGATCGGCGCGGTGATGGAATACCGCCGCACCCGTTCGCACGAGGGGCGGCGGCGCCAGATGCAGTACATCGGCAAGCTGATGCGGCGCGACGACGTCGGGCCGATCCGCGAGGCGGTCACCGCGATGCAGCTCGGCCAGGCCAAGGATTCACTGGCGCTGCACGAGGCCGAGCGCTGGCGCGCCGAGCTGATCGCGAGCGACGACGCGCTGACCACCTGGATGCAGAAGCACCCCGGCGGCGACGTGCAGCAGCTGCGCAGCCTGATCCGCGCGGCGCGCAAGGATGCCGCGGTGGCGCCGGAGCAGCGCAGCGGGCGGGCCTACCGCGAGCTGTTCCAGTTCATCAAGGCACTGACGCTGGCGGACGACAACGATGGCGAATGAGAGCCCCGCCGCGCCGCTCGACACGGTGCGCATCGGCCTGGTGTCGATCAGCGACCGGGCCTCGAGCGGCGTCTACGAAGACAAGGGGCTCCCGGCGCTGCAGACCTGGCTGGGCCGCGCGCTGCGCAACCCGGTCGAGTGGGAGACGCGGCTGATCCCCGACGAGCAGGCGCGGATCAGCGCGGCACTGGTGGAGCTGGTGGACGCCCGTGGGTGCCACCTGGTGCTGACGACCGGCGGCACCGGCCCGTCGCCGCGTGACGTGACGCCGGAGGCGACGCTGGCGGTGGCCGACCGCGAGATGCCGGGCTTCGGCGAGCAGATGCGCCAGATCAGCCTGCGCTTCGTGCCGACCGCGATCCTGTCGCGGCAGGTCGCGGTGCTGCGCGGCAAGGCGCTGATCATCAACCTGCCGGGGCAGCCGAAATCGATCGCCGAGACGCTGGAGGGCCTGCCGAACGCGCAGCCGCCGGCGCCGGGGATCTTCGCCGCGGTGCCKTACTGCATCGACCTGATCGGCGGGCCGTACCTCGAGACGGACGAGAGCGTGTGCCGCTCGTTCCGCCCGAAGTCCGCGCAGCGGCCTGCGCCCGCCGCTACTTGACCAGCTGGTTCATCCGCTCGGCGTCGAAGTGCTCGGCCTTCTGCGCATCGGCCGGCACGCAGTCGTCCTTCGCCGGTGACAGCTTCTCGATCGCCGCCCACAGCAGCGCGATCTGGTGCTCGTGGCCGGCGGCGTTGTCGATCAGGCCCTTCATCGCCTGCGACACCGGATCGTCGCCCTGCGTGACGCCGTAGGCCGAGAAGACCTTCCTGTCACCGGGCTCGACATGCGACGGGTCGTCCTTCGCGAGGATGATGCGCGCCGGGTTGCCGACCGCGGTCGCACCGGCCGGCACCGGCTTGGTGACGACCGCGTTCGATCCGACACGCGCGCCCTCGCCGACCGTGAACCCGCCGAGCACGCAGGCATTCGCACCGATGATCACGCCGCGCCCGAGCGTCGGGTGACGCTTGGCGCCCTTCACGAGCGAGGTGCCGCCGAGCGTCACGCCCTGGTAGATCGTGCATTCGTCGCCGATCTCGGCCATCTCGCCGATCACGACGCCCATGCCGTGGTCGATGAAGACACGCCGGCCGATCGTCGCGCCGGGGTGGATCTCGATGCCGGAGAAGAAGCGCGCGACGTGCGAGATGAAGCGCGCCGGCCAGTGCCAGCCGTGCGTCCAGCAGGCGTGCGACCAGCGGTGCATCAGCAGCGCATGCAGGCCCGGGTAACAGGTGACGACCTCCCAGGTGCTGCGCGCGGCGGGGTCGCGCTCGAGGATGCAGGCGATGTCTTCTCGGAGGCGGTCGAACATGGGGGTGGGGTGAGACCGGGGCGGGTCAGTTTATCTGGCAGCTTGAAAGTCCACGGCCGTCAGGGGCAAGTGCGCGCCGGTGGGCCGCTCAGCCGCGGCGCTGGATCGCGCGTGCGATGCCGCGCAGGATGTGCACTTCTTCCGCGCTGAGTTCCGCCCGGTTCAGCAGTTGGTTCAGCCGCGGCATCAGCTTCTTCGGCGCGGCCGGATCGAGGAAGCCGATGTCGGTGAGCGCCTGCTGCCAGTGCTCGAGCAAGCCCTGCACCTGGGCGCCGTCGGCGAGCGTTGCATCCGGCACGCGCGGCACCACCTCGAAACCGCCGAGCGCCTGGCGCCAGTCGTAGGCCAGCAACTGCACCGCCTGCGCGAGGTTCAGCGAGCCGTAGTCGGGATGGGTCGGGATGCTGATGCAGGCATGGCAGCGGTAGACGTCGTCGTTGGCCATGCCGAAGCGCTCGGAGCCGAACACGAAGGCCACGCGGTGCTCGCTGCGTGCCAATTCGGCGAACAGCGGCCGCGGCGCGTGCGTCGCCGGGCCGAAATCGCGCGGCGTCATCGCGGTGGCGCAGGCGTAGCTGATGCCGTCGAGCGCCTCGGCGAGGCTGCCCACCACGCGGGCGCGCACCAGGATGTCGGCGGCACCGCTGGCCATCGCGACGGTGTCCTCGTGCACCAGCGCATCGGCAAAGCGCGGCGCGACCAGCACCAGGTCGCTGAAGCCCATCGTCTTCATCGCGCGCGCGGTGGCGCCGATGTTGCCGTAGTGGCTGGTGTTGAGCAGGATGAAACGGGTGCTGTCGATGGACATCGGTGGCTCGGGGATTTCCCCAGGGACGAACGGCTAAAATCCGCGATTATCCGCAGCACCCCGCGCGCTGCCCGCTCTTTCTCACCTCCGTCTGCCTCTCACCCTCCAGGGCGCCTCATGTCGCAAGCACTGCATCCCATGCTCAACGTGGCCATCAAGGCCGCACGCGCCGCCGGCGCGATCATCAACCGGGCGTCGCTCGACCTCGACCTGCTGAAGGTGAACACCAAGTCGCCCAACGACTTCGTGACCGAGGTGGACCAGCTGGCCGAGCAGGCCATCATCGAGACGCTGCTGACGGCCTACCCCGGCCACGGCATCCTGGCCGAAGAGTCCGGCCGCGCGCACGGCGCGAAGAACAGCGAATACGTCTGGATCATCGATCCGCTGGACGGCACCACCAACTTCATCCACGGCTTCCCGGTCTACGCGGTGTCGATCGCGCTCGCGTACCGCGACCAGATCCAGCAGGCCGTGGTGTACGACCCGACGCGCAACGACCTGTTCTACGCCTCGAAGGGCCGCGGCGCGTTCCTGAACGACAAGCGGCTGCGCGTGTCCAAGCGCACGCGCATGCAGGATTCGCTGATCGGCACCGGCTTCCCGTTCCGCAAGGGCGACAACTTCAAGCGCTACGTGAAGATGTTCGAGGAGGTGATGCAGAACTGCGCCGGCCTGCGCCGCCCGGGCGCCGCGGCGCTCGACCTGTGCTACGTAGCCGCCGGCTTCTACGACGGCTTCTTCGAGACCGGCCTGAACCCGTGGGACATCGCCGCCGGCTCGCTGATGATCACCGAGGCGGGCGGGCTGATCGGCAACTTCACCGGCGAGGCCGATTTCATGTACCAGCGCGAGGTGGTGGCCGGCAACCCGAAGATCTACGGGCAGATGGTGGGGATCCTCGCGCCGTACACGCGGGTGATCAAGGCGGATGAGGCCGCCAAGGGCGAGGCAGCCGTCGCCGAGGACGGCACGCCGGGGGTCACGCCGGAATCGGCGCTGGCCGCAACCGCCACGTCAGCCAAGCCCGCCGAGCCCGAGAAGCGCAAGGCCGTGCGGATCCGCAAGGCCGACGCCGAACGCAGCTGACGCGTCAGTCCCAGGCGGTCCACTTCGCGGTGGACCGGCTCGACTCCACCGTCTTCTCCATGAACTTGACCCCCCGCGCGCCATCCTCGAGCGTCGGGAAATCCCCTTCCAGCGCCCCAAGCGCCCTCCCCTCCTCCTTCGCGAGGATCGCCTCCGCGACCCCCAGGTAGAGGTTCGCGAACGCCTCGATGAACGCCTCCGGGTGCCCGGTCGGCAGCCGCGAGGCCTTCTTCGCCGCGTCGCCCAGCCACGGCGAGCCGCGCGTCAGCAGGCGCTTCGGCCCGTCGAGCGAGGCGTGCACCAGCAGGTTCGGATCCTCCTGGTGCCAGGTCAGCGAGCCCTGCGTGCCGAACACCCGCAGCCGCAGGTCGTTCTCGCCGCCGATCTCGATCTGCGACGCGATCATCACGCCGCGCGCGCCGCCCCGGTAGCGCAGCAGCAGGTTGCCGTCGTCGTCGAGCCGGCGGCCCGGCACGAAGGCGGTCAGGTCGGCGCACAGCGCCTCGATCTCCAGCCCGCAGACACTCGCCACCAGGTTCTCGGCATGCGTGCCGATGTCACCGATCGCGCCGACGATGCCGCTCCTCGCCGGATCGACGCGCCAGTCGGCCTGCTTGTGGTCGCCGGCTTCCAGCTGCGTCGCGAGCCAGCCCTGGTTGTATTCGACGATSACCTTGCGGATCTCGCCGAGCTGGCCGGTGCGCACCATCTCGCGCGCCTGCCGCACCATCGGGTAGCCGGTGTAGTTGTGGGTGACGCCGAACACCGTGCCGCTGCGGCCGCGCGCCGCGAGCAGCGCCTGCGCCTGCTCGCTGGTGTGCACCAGCGGCTTGTCGCACACCACGTGGATGCCGGCCTCGGTGAAGGCCTTCGCCACCTCGAAATGCACGTGATTCGGCGTCACGATGCTGACGAAGTCGATGCGCTCGCCACGCGGGCGCTTCAGCTCGTCATCGAGCAGCGCCTGCCAGCTGCCGTGGTTGCGCGCATCGGCCAAGCCGAGGTCCTGCCCCGAGGCCCGTGCCTTCGCGGCATCGGCCGACAGCGCGCCCGCCACCAGCTCGATCTGCCCGTCCAGCGCCATCGCCTTGCGGTGCACCGCACCGATGAACGCACCCCGGCCGCCACCGACCATCGCATATCGCAGCTTGCGCATCAGCAGCCCCTTGTCACTTCTCGAACGACGCGTCGAACGCACGCGCCGACGGCTTGAAATCGAGCCGGCGCGAGAACGCCGCGCTCTCGGTCGCGCCATGCACGCGGTCCATGCGGCTGTCTTCCCACTCGACGCTCAGCGGGCCCTGGTAGCGGATGTCGTTGAGCGCGACGATGATCCCCTCGAAATCGATCATCCCGCGCCCGACGCTGCGGAAATCCCAGAAGCGCCGCGCATCGCCGAAGCTGGTGTGCCCGCCGAATACGCCCACCGTGCCGTCGCCCTTGCCCCACCACACGTCCTTCATGTGCACGTTGTGGATGCGCGGCCCGAAGGTGCGCAGGAACTTGACGTAGTCCACGCCCTGGTAGCCCAGGTGGCTCGGGTCGAAGTTGAAGCCGAAGCGTTTGTGCCCCTTCACCGCCTCGATCGCACGCTGGCTGCTCGCTATGTCGAACGCGATCTCGGTCGGGTGCACCTCGAGCGCGAAGTTCACGTCGACCTCCTCGAACATGTCGAGGATCGGCGTCCAGCGCGTCGCGAAATCCTCGAAGCCCCGGTTCCAGAACGCTTGATTCGTCGGCGGGAAGGCATACAGCGCATGCCAGATCGACGAGCCGGTGAAACCGGTCACCGTCTTCGCGCCGAACTTCGCGGCGGCGCGCGCGGTGTCCTGCATCTCCTTCGCGGCGCGCCGGCGCACGCCCTCGGCCTCGCCGTCGCCCCACACGTGGGCCGGCAGGATCGACTTGTGCCGCTCGTCGATCAGGTCACACACCGCCTGGCCGGTCAGGTGGTTGCCGATCGCGAAGCACTGCAGGCCGTGCTGCTCCAGCAGCCGGCGCTTGTCGGCCACGTAGCGTTCCGACTGCAGCGCCTCCTGCACGTTGAAATGGTCGCCCCAGCAGGCGAGCTCCAGCCCGTCGTAGCCCATCGCTTTCGCGAGGGGCGCCAGTTCGGCGAGCGACAGGTCGGCCCACTGGCCGGTGAACAGGGTGACGGGTCTGGGCATGGTCAGCTCCTCAGATCAGGTGGTTCAGAACGGCGAGTCCGGCACGTAGTACTTGGCCGCGTTGTCCTTGGTGATCAGCACCGACGGGATGATCGTGGTCGCCGGCATCGCGGTGCCCTTGACGCGCGCCTCGGCGGTCATCTTCATCGCGTCGGCGATCATGCTGGGCGAGTAGGTCACGTCGGCGCTGACGATCTTGTCGCCGTCCATCACCTTCTTGATGTAGTCCTTCGAGCCGGCGCCGCCGATCACCAGCTTCACGTCGCTGCGCTTGGCCTGCTCGATCGCCTTCTGCACGCCCACCGCCATGTCGTCGTCCGAGGCCCACACGGCATCGATCTGCTTGAAGCGCGTCAGGTAGTCCTGCATCACCTTGAAGGCATCGTCGCGGTTCCAGTTGCCGTGCTTGGCATCCAGCACCTTGATGCCCGGGTTCGCCTTCATCACCGCGTTGAAAGCGTCGACGCGCTGGTTGTCGATCACCGTCGGAATGCCGCGCAGGATCACCACGTTGCCCTTGCCGCCCATCGCCTTGGCCATGTACTCGCCGGCCACCTTGCCGAAGCCGGGGTTGTCGCCGGCCACGTAGGCGTYCTGCGCRYTSGYRTCSGTCAGGCCGCGGTCGACCACGGTCACGTACACACCCTTGGCCTTGACCTGCGCGACCGGCTGCGTCAGCGGCGCGGATTCGAACGGCAGGATCACCAGCGTGTTGATCTTGTTGACGGTCTGCAGGTCCTGCACCTGGTTGGCCTGCTCCGAGGCCGAGCCTGCGGTCTTGACGATCACCTGCAGGCCGGGATGCGCCTTCTCGAGCTCGGCCTTGGTGCGGTTGGCCCAATAGACGACGCCACCGGCCCAGCCGTGCGTGGCGGCCGGGATGGACACGCCCATCACGACCTTGTCCTGGGCGAAGGCGGTGGCGCCYGCGGCAAGTGCCGCCAGCGTCACGAGGATGCGGGGAATGAACTTCATGGGACTCGTCTCCTGTTGTGTGTCGATCGGGACTCGATCGGGGTCTCTGCGGAACATGACCGTTGCCGGTCGGGGAACTAACGCCGCCCCCTCTGGAGGAAGGCGACGATGATGATCACGATGCCCTGCACGGCGGCGTTCAGGTACACGCTGATGATGCTGGTGAGGTTCAGGATGTTGCTGATCACCGAGAGCAGGATCGCGCCGACCACGGTGCCGGTGATGCGGCCCTCGCCGCCCTTCAGCGCGGTGCCGCCGACGATCACCGCGGCGATCGCCTCCAGCTCCCACAGCAGTCCGGTCGTCGGCGAGGCCGAGCCCAGCCGCGGCACGTACAGCACGGTGGCCACGCCGACACACACGCCCAGCAGCATGTAGGTCAGCACCTTGATGCGGTCGACATTGACCGCCGCATAGCGCGCGACCTGCTCGTTGGAGCCGATCGCCTGCACGTAGCGGCCGTAGCCGGTGCGGTTCAGGATCAGCGCGCCCAGCAGCGCGACCGCCGCGAACACCCAGATCGGGAACGGCACGCCCAGCAGGCTGCCGTAGTAGACCGGGCTGTAGGCGTCGGACAGCTTGCCGTCGAGCGTGATCGCGCCGCCGTTGRCCAGGTAGGTCAGGTAGGCGCGGAAGATGCCGAGCGTGCCCAGCGTGACGATGAACGGCTCGATGCGGCCCTTCGTGACGAGCAGCCCGTGCGCGAGGCCGAAGACCGCGCCGAGCGCGAGGGCGAACACGATGCCGATCGCCACCGTCAGCAGCGGCGAGCCGACCTGCGCGGCGATGCCGTTCATCAGCAGGATCATGCTGCCGGCGATCAGCGCCGCCATCGAGCCGACCGACAGGTCGATGCCGCCGCTGATGATCACGAAGCACATGCCGACCGCGATGATGCCGATGAAGGCGGTGCGGGTCAGCACGTTCATCGCGTTGTCCCAGGTCGCGAAATCGCYGTTCAGCAGCGTGCCGGCGATGCACAGCAGCACGAGGCCGAGCCACGGGCCTGCTGCCTGCAAGCGCAGACGCCAAGCGGCCGTGACAGGTGAGGCCGGGCCGAGCGCCGGGCCGCCCCAAGCCGGCCCGGATCCCCCCGGGGGATCGGTCGGCGTACCCGCCGGCCGAGGGGTCCTAATGTGTTCCTGTGGCATGAGCGATCAGCTCCTCTTCGGTCAGGTGGTCGGCCGACAGCGTGGCCTGCAGCCGCCCCGCGCGCATCACGGCGACGCGGTGGCACAGGCCGATCAGCTCGATCAGCTCGGATGAAATGACGACGACGCCGCGGCCCTGCTCGGCCAGGCGCTGGATCAGGAAATAGATGTCGCGCTTGGCACCGACGTCGACGCCGCGCGTCGGCTCGTCGAGCACCACCACGCGCGGCTGCGGCTGCAGCACCTTCGCGATCGCGAGCTTCTGCTGGTTGCCGCCCGACAGCGACGACGCCCGGCTGCCGAGGTCGCGCGTGCGGATGCCGAAATCCGCCACCGCCTGCTGCAGCGCCAGCGCCTCGGACGCCGGGTCGAGCAGCGGGTGCGTGTGGCGCGCCAGGTCCATCAGCGTCAGGTTGTCGCGCAGCGAGAGCCGCACATGCAGGCCCTTGCCCTTGCGGTCTTCGCTGAGGTACGTCAGCCCGTGCTGCGCGGCCTCGCGCGGGCTGCGCAGCGGGCGCTCTTTTCCATCGAGCTCGATGCGGCCGGCGCTGCGCGGGCGCAGCCCGAGCAGGCCCTCGAACATCTCGGTGCGGCCGGCCCCCACCAGCCCGGCGAAGCCGAGGATCTCGCCCGGGCGCACCTCGAAGCTCACGTCGTGCGCCCAGCCGGGCACGCTCAGGCCCTCGACCTTCAGCAGCGGTGCCGGCGTGCCGGCCACCGGCAACTTCGCCGGGAACATGTCCGACAGCTCGCGGCCGACCATCAGGTTGGCCATCTGCTGGCGCGAGAGCCCGGCGGTCGGCGCGCGGGTCACGAAGCGGCCGTCGCGCATCACGACGATCTCGTCGGTGATGCGCTCCACCTCGTCGAGCTTGTGCGAGATGTAGACGATGGTCACGCCATCGGCCTTCAGCTGCGCGATCAGCGCGAACAGGCGCTGCGTCTCGGCGGGCGTGAGCGTCGCGGTCGGCTCATCCATGATCAGCAGGCGCGCCTTGCGCGACAGCGCCTTCGCGATCTCGACCAGCTGCTTCTCGGCGACGATCAGCTCGCGCACCCGGGTGTCGGGGTCGATGTCCAGGCCGACCTGCTGCAGCACGCGGCGCGATTCGTCGCGCATCGCCGCATCGTCGAGCAGCCAGCCGCGGCGGCGCTCATGGCCGAGGAAGATGTTCTGCGCGATGCTCAGGTCCTCGGCCAGGTTGAACTCCTGGTGGATCAGCACGATGCCGCAGCGCTCGGCATCGCGCGAGTTCGTGAAGCGCTGCGGCGTGCCGTCGATGCGCAGCTCGCCGTCGCTCAGGGCCTCGTAGCCGGAGAGGATCTTCATCAGCGTCGACTTGCCGGCCCCGTTCTCGCCGAGCAGGCCGACCACGCGGCCGGGTTCGAGCTCGAAGCTGACGCCGTGCAGCACGCGCACCGGGCCGAAGTCCTTGGTCACGTCGGTGAAGGTCACTTGAAGGCTCACGTCACGGCCTCCGGAACGCTGCCACGCGCGCGCATCGTCTCCTGCAGCGCGAGCACGCCGGCGCCGATCACGCCGGTGCGCTCGCCGAGCGGCGCGTACTGGATGTCGAGGTGGCGCGTCGAGAGCGCGAGCGAGCGGTGGTACACGCTCTGCCGGATCGACGCCAGCAGCAGCGGCCCGATGCCGGTGATGCCACCGCCGATGAACACATGCGACGGGTTGAAGAAGTTGACGATCGACGCCAGCATCTGCCCGATGCGCGTGCCTGCCTTCTGCACGATGCCGTGTGCGGCGGCATCGCCGGCGCGGCTCGCCTGGCCCACGTCGATCGGCGAGATGCTGCCCTGCGCCTTCAGCACCTGGGCCAGCAACGCGCTCTGGCCCGACTGCGCCGCCTCGACCGCCATGCGCGAGATCGCCGGGCCGGCCGCCATCGCCTCGACGCAGCCCAGGTTGCCGCAGTGGCAGCGCGGGCCGTCGGGGTCGACGCAGATGTGGCCGACGTCGCCGGCCGAACCGTCGGCGCCGCGGTAGACCTCGCCGTGGCAGACGATGCCGCAGCCGATGCCGGTGCCGATCTTGACCACCAGGAAATTCGGCAACCGCCGGTGCAGCCGCCACAGCTCGCCGAGCGCCATCACGTTGACGTCGTTGTCGATGAAGACCGGCGCCGCATAGTCCTCGCCCAGCACGTCGCGGATCGACAGCCCTTCCCAGCCCGGCATCAGCGGCGGGTTGACCAGCAGCCCGCTGCCGAAGGCGACCGGCCCCGGCACCCCCATGCCGATGCCGATCACCTCCTTGCGGGTCGCGCCGCAGTGCTGCAGCAACTCGCGCAGCAGCTCGCGGATGCGCGACAGCAGCACCGCCGGGCTGGCGCGCACGTCGGCCGGCTCGGCATGGTGGGCCAGCACGCCCATGTCGGGCGACAGGATCGCCACGTCGAGGCTGGTCGCGCCGAGGTCGATGCAGGCGAGCACGCCGACCGCGCGGCTCATGCGCAGCGCCTCGGGCCGGCGCCCGCCGGACGAGGCCTGCAGGCCGATCTCTTCCAGCAGGCCGCGCTCGACCAGCCCGGCGACGGCGGCGTTGGCCTTGCTTTTCGAGAACGTGGATGCGGCGGCCAGCGCGCTGCGCGAGCTGCTGGCCGACCAGAACACGGTCTCCAGCACGGCCAGTTCACCCGGCGACAGATCGTCCCAGCGGATCACCTTGCTTGTCTCCTTGCAGCCGTGGTCGGCCCATCTGTGGTCGTCTTCGGGCCGGAACGTCCGGGCCGAGCGCCTTGGGACGGATGCTAAGAACGTCACTTCGGCGCGGCAAGCGCGATCTTTGACCAAATTCAGGTCAAATGCATGGCGACCCCGGGGACGCCTCCCGTCCGGCATGCCGGCCTGTACCATCCGCCGACCCACCTCGCGCTCACCCGCTGCACCATGCGCCAGCTCGAAAAACTGTCGATCGAGAACTACAAGTCCATTCGCCAGCAGACGCTCGAGCTGGGGAAACTCAATGTCTTCATCGGAGGGAACGGATCGGGCAAGTCAAACCTGATCTCGGTATTTCGCTTCCTGCGCGAGATCGTGACCCAGAACCTGCAGGGATATACCGCCGTCAAGGGAGGAGCCGATGCGTTGCTGCACCTGGGCCAGAAGCGGTCGCGCTCCATGTCGTTCAAGTTGGACTTCGTAGCAGGCGAGGTCGCCAACTCGTATCGCGTTTCGCTGACTCCAAAGACGGACGACAGTCTGTTGATCGTCAGCGAAAAGGCCTACTACCACGACCGGCGCAAGTATCCCGAGAAGCCTTTTGATCTGCCGGTGAGCGCATTGTCCAAAGAGTCGCGTCTTGGCGAAGCGGAACACATCTGCGCCAAGCAAGCTCTGCAGGACCTGGAGAGTTATCGCGTCTATCACTTCCATGACACAAGCGACACGGCAGCCGTCAAGCTCACCGCGGATGTCGACGACAACCGCTTCTTGCGCCCCCAAGCCGAGAATCTGGCGCCATATCTGTTCTGGATGCGCGACAAGCATCCCGACCACTACCGCAATATCGTCGAGACGGTGCGGCACATCGCCCCGTTCTTCGACGACTTCCAGCTGCAGCCGTCGCGCCTGAACGAATCGAAGATTCGCCTCGAATGGCGGGAACGCGGCAGCGACGCCTACATGAACGCGCACGCCTTCTCCGATGGCACCTTGCGCTTTATCTGCCTGGTGACGCTGCTCACGCAGCCGGAGTTGCCCCGGCTCGTGCTGCTGGACGAGCCGGAACTTGGCCTGCATCCAGCTGCGATCACGCTGCTGGCGGATTTGATCTCCTCAGCGTCCGAGCGCACTCAAGTGATCGCCGCCACGCAGTCCGTTTCGCTGGTAAACCGATTGAGGCCCGAAGACGTCTGGACCGTCGACCGGCAAGACGGCCCCACGACGTTCAGGCACCTGAACAGTGCCGACATGTCGCAATGGCTGGACGACTACGCGCTTGGCGACCTCTGGGAAATGAATGTGCTGGGCGGGCGGCCGTGAAACGCGCGCTGATCGTCGTGGAAGGCCAGACGGAGGAGCGCTTCGTCAAGACGGTGCTGCGACAGCAGCTGGAGCCGATCGGTAT
>NZ_JBFUCB010000069.1:0-16215 GCF_056405435.1 Rhizobacter sp. P1_G5
GCCCAGTCCTTCAATGTGAGCCTGGATGCTTCAGGGCGCTACAAACTGTTGGCGAGCAGCGGTCGCGCGATGGATGTCGCGGGCGCCTCGGCGGCCGACGGTGCCACCGTGCAGCAGTGGCAGGACAACGGCACCAACGCGCAGCGCTTCACCTTCAAGCGGCTCGGCGGCAACCGCTTCGCGCTGGTGAATGCCGGAAGCGGCAAGTGCGTCGCGCCGTCGAGCAGCACCGGCCTGCAGCAGCTCGCCTGCAAGGACGAGCCCGCGCAGTCCTTCACCGTTCATCCCGTGGCCAGCGGCGGCAAGGCCGGCCCGGCGGTGGGCCGGTACTCGGTGCGTTCGGTGCATTCGCAGCTGTGCGTCGGCATCGAAGGCGCGAGCACCGCCGATGCCRCACGCCTGCTGCAGGCCGCGTGCGCCAGCGATGACGCACAGCGCTTCGACATCGCATCGGCCGGCGGCGGCGCCTGGCGCTTGACCAACGTTCGCAGCGGCAGGTCGATCAGCGTCGCCGCATCGTCCACCGCCAATGGCGCGGCCGTGCAACAGCTCGCCGATACCGCCGGCGCGAACCAGCGCTACACCGCCACCGCGATCGGCGATGCCTTCGAGCTTAAGGCGCGTCACAGCGGCAAATGCCTCGACGTGCGCGACTTCAGCACCGCGGTCGGCGGCGTGGTGCATCAGTGGGATTGCACCCGCACCGACAACCAGCAATGGCGCCTCGTGCCCGACGCCGGCACGATCCCCGCCAACCCGGTAGGCAAGAGTGCCAAGCGCGGCATCGCCTATGACGTGGCCACCACCGCCGACCTGAACGCGCTGTCGCCCGGCGTGTCCTGGTGGTACAACTGGTCGCCCCGGCCCAAGCTGACACCGCCGGCCGGCACCGACTTCGTGCCGATGCTGTGGAACTTCAGCTTCAACGACGCCGAGATCGAGGCGCTGCTGAAAGCCAACCCGCAGTACAAGTACCTGCTGGTGCTCAACGAGCCCAACCTGTGGGGCCAGGCGACGATGTCGCCGGCCGATGCGGCGGCCGCCTGGCCGCGCGTCGAGGCACTGGCCGCCAAGACCGGCGTGAAGATCGTCGGCCCGCAGATCACCTGGGGCAACCTCGCCGGCTTCGAGGATCCCGTCGTCTGGATGGACGCCTTCCAAGCCGCCTACCGCAATGCCAACGGCCAGCGCGCGCCACGCATCGACATGATCGGCTTCCACTGGTACGACTACGGCCTGGCCGCGCAGCTCGACCGCCTCACCAAATACGGCAAGCCGTTCTGGGTCACCGAGTTCGCGAACTGGCACACCGGCGACGGCTCGGCGCAGATCGACAGCGTGGCCAAGCAGAAGGCGCAGATGGCCGAGATGGTCGGCGTGCTGGAGAACCGCGCCGATGTCGTGCGCCACGCCTGGTTCACCGGCCGCTGGAGCAACGACGTGCACTTCTCGAGCCTGCTCGGTGCCGACGGCCAGCTCACCGAACTCGGCAAGTACTACCTGACGCTGCCCTACAAGCCCTGAGCATCCGCGGCCACGCCGGCCGACACGTCGCGCACCGGCGGTTGCCCATACAGCCGCGCGTACTCGCGGCTGAACTGCGACGGGCTCTGGTAGCCCACGCGGTGGCCGGCGGTCGCGACGCCCAGCCGCTCCACCACCAGCAGCCGGCGCGCCTCGTGCAGGCGCAGCTGTTTCTGGTACTGCATCGGCGTCAGCGCCGTCACCGCCTTGAAGTTGTGGTGCAGCGACGATTCGCTCATGCCGACATGCGACGCGAGGTCCTCGATGCGCAGCGGCTCGGCGAAGTGCCGGCGCAGCCAGTCGACCGCCTTGCCGACCCGGTTGCTGCGGCTGTCGGCCGACATGATCGCGAGCAGCCGCCCGCCGTCGGGGCCGGTCAGCAGCCGGTACAGGATCTCCTCCTCGACCAGCGGTGCGAGCGCCGGGATGTCGTTCGGGCTGTCGAGCAGGCGCAGCAGGCGGATCACCGCGTCCAGCAGCTCGGGCGGCGCGCGGTTCACGGTGACGCCGCGCAGGCCGTCGCCGGGCGGTGCGGCCTGCGGCGCGCGCACGCGGCGCAGCAGCTCGGTGAGCCGCACGCCATCGATCGACATGCCGAGTCCGAGGCTGGGTGATGTTTCGGTCGCGACGGTGACGCGCGAGACGATCGGCAGGTCGACCGAGGTGACCAGGTAGTCGCCGACGCCGTAGCGGTACTCGTCGTTGCCGAGCGTCAGGATCTTCTCGCCCTGCGCCAGCAGCGCGAAGCAGGGCCACTGCGCAGCGTAGTGCGGCTGCGACGGTGACGAACAGCGGCCGAAGAACAGGTTGCCGATGGCGGTCGTCGCCTGCCCGTCGGCGGGCGCGTAGCGGGCGATCAGCGCGGCGATCTCGGCGTAGCGGTCAAGGGTCGAAGCCATGCCCACGATCTTGCACGAGACGCTGCGCGTTGCCGTGTCACGAGCGCACGATTTGCAGGATCGTGCATGAGTTCTGGAGGATCCGGCTAACGGGTCTCGGGCCGGCTGCAGGATGATGCGAGCCGTCTCACCGGAGGAAGCCCATGACCGAAGCGATCGAAATCACCACCTTCAAGCTCGCGAACTGCACCTGCGACGACTTCATCGATGCCAACGTCGAGATCGACGACTGGCTCAAGCGCCAGGCGGGATTCCGCTCGCGCCGGCTCGCGCAGTGGAACGACGGCACCGTCGTCGACATGCTGATCTGGGATTCGGCCGCGCATGGCCGGGTCGCGATGGCGCGGCTGATGAACGAGATGGGCCACTCGCGCGTGCACGCGATGATCGACCAGCCGACGGTGTCGTGGAGCGTGGCGCCGGTGCGGCACCAGATCTGAACGCGCCGCGTCCGACCGATTCACTCCGCCCGCTGCACCGCCCGCGCCTTCAATCGCCGCTCGATCGCCGCCACCAGCTGCTCCTGCGTGAACGGCTTGGCCACGTAGTCGTCCATGCCGGCGGCGAGGCAGGCTTCGACGTCGCCCTTCATCGCGTTCGCGGTGAGGGCGACGATCGGCAGCCGGGCCAGGTCGCTGACGCCCTCGGCACGCTCGATCTCGCGCAACCGCGCGGTCGCCTCGAAGCCGTCGACCACCGGCATCAGGCAGTCCATCAGCACCACGTCGAAGGCATGGCTGCGCGCCGCGTCGATCGCGGCCTGGCCGTCGGACACCACCTGCACGTCGTAGCCGGCCAGCCGCAGCATCTGCGCCGCCACCTCCTGGTTCACCAGGTGGTCCTCGGCCAGCAGCACGCGGGCGCTGCGCACCGGGGCCGCCACCGGCAGCGCAGCCGCCGGCAGCACCGCGTCGGGCACCGGCTGCGCTTCATGCGCCAGCAGGTCGATCAGCGCGCGCCGCAGCTCCTGCTTGCGCACCGGCTTCGACAGCCAGCGCTCCACGCCCAGCCGCGTCAGGCTGATCGCCGGCATGTCCAGCCCCTGCGAGCTCAGCATCACGATCTTCAGCCCGTCGAGTCGGCGGTTCGCGCGGATGCGCTGCGTCAGCGTCAGGCCGTCCATGTCGGGCATGTGCACGTCGAGGATCGCCAGGTCGTGCACCACCGGCCGCTTGCTCATCAGCTGCAGCGCATGCTCGCCGCCCTCGGCGGTGTCCACGCGCAACCCCCAGGCGCTCAGCTGGTGGCGCAGGATGTCGAGGTTGGTCGTGTTGTCGTCCACCACCAGCACCTGCAGCCCCTGCAGCGCCGCGGCCTCGCGGTCGGTCAGCAGGGTCGTGCTGTCGGGCACCAGCCGCATCGGCAGCGAGAACCAGAAGCGCGAGCCCTCGCCGCGCGTGCTCTGCAGCTGCAGCTTGCCGCCCATCATCGCCACCAGCTGGCTCGAGATCGTCAGGCCCAGCCCGGTGCCGCCGTGGCGCCGCGTGCGCGAGCTGTCGGCCTGCGTGAAGGCATCGAACACCCGCGCCTGGTCGGCCGTCGAGATGCCCGGGCCCGAATCCGACACCGCGAACTCCAGCAGCGCCGCATGGTTGTGCGCCGCGCTGCTGGCCGGCATCTTGGTCACCGAGATCATCACGTGGCCGCGCTCGGTGAACTTCACCGCATTGCCCAGCAGGTTCATCAGCACCTGGCGCAGCCGCGCCGCATCGCCGTAGGCGCGCACCGGCAGGTCCGGGCCCATCTGGCAGATCACCTCCAGCCCCTTGGCATGCGCCTGCACCGCCAGCAGCTCGGCCACGTCGTAGGCCACCTCGCAGGGGTTGAACGGCAGCGATTCGACCTCGAACTTGCCGGCCTCGATCTTCGAGAAATCGAGGATGTCGTTGATGACGCCCAGCAGCGCCTGGCCCGAGCGGTGCGCGCTGTCGGCAAAGCGGCGCTGCTGGTCGTTCAGCGTCGTGCCCATCAGCAGCTCGGTCATGCCGAGCACGCCGTTCATCGGCGTGCGGATCTCGTGGCTCATGTTGGCGAGGAACTGCGACTTGGCCTGGCTGGCCGCCTCGGCCGCATCCTTCGCGGCCTGCAGCTCGGACAGGTGCTGAGCCTTCTCGGCCGAGGCCAGCTCCATGCGCCGGCGGATCAGGAAGCCGTAGACCAGCATGCCCAGCGTGATCGCGGTGACGCCGACGGCGCTCGCGAGCTCGAGCCAGCGGTAGCGGCCCACCGACTGGCTCAGCGCATCGAACTGCGCCTTCTGCAGCGTGCGCGAGATGCGCGAGACACCGCGCAGGTCTTCCTGCAGCAGCGCATAGCTGCGGTCGACCTCGACCATCGCGCGCGAGGCCGCATCGAGCCGCTGCTCGCCGAAGCGCTGCAGCGTGGTCTCGGATTGCTCGACCATGCGCTGCACCGTGTTGCCGGCCGATTGCAGCCCCTGCACCATCAGCTCGCGCTCGCCTTCGGCCGGGTGGGCCTCGAAGCGCTGCATCGCGGCCGCGAGCGCCTGCTTGAAGCGCCCGTGCGCGGCATGCAGCCGCTCGCGCTCGTGGTCGACCTGGCCCGACGCGAAGATGTCGTTGGCCGGTGCGTCGACCTCGCCGGCCAGGCGGCGCAGCTCGCCCAGCGCCTCGAAGCGGGCAGCCCAGCCGCGGTCGGCGGCGAGCGAATCGCCGAAGCGCTCGTTGACCTTGACGCCCAGGAACTGGTCGAGCCCGATCACCACCAGGATCAGCAGCGCGGCCGCACCGTACAGCAGTTGCCACGAGCGCTTGCGAGCGGAGGGAACTGCGACGGGGCCGGAAGGTGTCATGGTGTCCTGCGAGGCGCTGCGCGGGATGTTACGACGATCCCCGCGGCAATCAACCCGAACGCCGCGACGTGGTACCACTGCGGCCCTTCGCCCAGCATCGCGGCCGACATCAGCGCGGCGAACACCGGCGTCAGGTTCGCGAAGAAGGCCGCCACCGCCGGCCCCACCGCGGTGACGCCCGCGCCCCAGCAGAAGTACGCCACGATCGATGGGCCGATCGCCACGTAGGCGAGCGCCGCATACACCGCGCCGGACCACATGATCGGCTGCCCGTCGAGCGCCTGCTCGGCGCCCGCGCCGGCAGCGGCCCACAGCGCACCGAAGCCGACCTGGGCGAGCAGGAACTCCGCGGCGCTCCAGGGCGGCCGGTCGGGCGGGCGCATCGAGGCCGGCGGGCGCGCCAGCATCCAGCTGTAGACCGCCCACAGCGCGGTGGCCAGCAGCATCAGCAGGTCGCCGGGCACCAGGTGCAGCTGCAGCAGCGTCGACGGGTGGCCGTGCGACAGCACCAGCGCCACGCCGAGCAGCGACAGCACGGCGCCGGCCCCCTGGCGGCGCGTCGGCCGCTCACCGTAGGCCAGCGCGCCGACCGCGAGCATGAAGAGCGGCGAGCTGGCGGCGATCAGCGTCACGTTGATCGGCGTGGAGGTGGTGACCGCCATGTACTGCAGCGCGTTGTAGCTGCCGACACCCATCAGGCTGAGCGGTGCGAGGTAGCGCAGGCGCCCGGCGAGCTCGCCCGGGCGCCTGAACAGGCGCCAGCCGATCGGCAGCAGCAGCACGAAGGCGAGCGACCAGCGCAACGCGTTCAGCGCGAGCGGCGGCACGCTGCCGACCATCAGCCGCCCGACCACGGCGTTGCCGGCCCACAGCAGGGGCGGCAAGGTGAGCATCAGGATGATGCGGGGATGGAGGGCCGTCATGCCGCGGGCATCGCGGCGCCGCAGTTCCAGCACTGCTCGAAGGGCCCGTCGATCACTTCATGGCATTGCGGGCAGGCCCACAGATGGCGGCGCGGATGCTGCAGCTCGTCGAGCCGCACGAGGGCGCGCGCATGGTCGGCCTCGTCGTCGACCCACAGCTCGGGCAGGGTCTCGCTGGGCGGCACGCCGCCCGACAGGCTGCTCGCGAACGCGCGTTGCACGGTGGTGGGGATTCCCGTCTGCGTGAGCATGTCGGCCCAGAGCTGGGCGAGGGCGAGGTTGGGTGCGGTGGTGAGGCGTTTCAAGACCGGGTGCAGGCAGGGTCGCGGGAGTGCTGGCACGATAACGCATCCACTGGAGCAACCCATGCCACTTACTGCACATGCCGTCCGCCTCGACCGAGCCGGCGGGCCCGAGACCCTGACGCTGTCCGAGGTCGTGGTCGGCGAGCCCGGCCCGGGCGAGATCCGCATCCGCCACCATGCGATCGGCATCAACTACATCGACGTCTACCACCGCAGCGGTGCGTATCCGCTGCCGGCACCGTTCGGCCTCGGCGTCGAGGGGGCCGGGGTGGTCGAGGCGGTGGGCGAGGGCGTCACGCACCTGCGCGCCGGCGACCGCGCGGCCTACGTGAGCCAGCCGCCCGGTGCCTACGCGACGCTGCGGGTGATGCCGGCCAAGTGCGTCGTGAAGCTGCCCGACGCGATCGGTTTCGACGAGGGGGCGGCGATGATGCTGAAGGGCTTCACCACGCAGTACCTGCTGCGCCGCACGCTGCCGCAGGCCGGGCTCGTGGCGGGCGACTTCGTGCTGTTCCATGCCGCGGCGGGCGGCGTCGGGCTGATCGCCTGCCAGTGGGCGCGTGCGCTCGGGCTGCAGTTGATCGGCACTGCGAGCACCGACGAGAAATGCGCTGCCGCGCAGGCACATGGCGCGGCCTTCACGATCAACTATGCGCGCGAGGATTTCGCGGCCCGGGTGCGCGAGATCACCGGCGGCAAGGGCGTGAAGGTGGTCTACGACGGTGTCGGCCGCGACACCTGGGACAAGTCGCTCGACTGCCTGCAGCCGTTCGGCCTGATGGCCAGCTATGGCAGCGCGTCGGGCAAGGTGCCCCCGTTCGACCTGGGCGTGCTCGGCGCGAAGGGCTCGCTGTTCCTGACGCGGCCCACGGTGTTCACGCACATCGCGACCCGCGAGTCGACCCAGGCGATGGCCGACGAGCTGTTCGCGATCGTGGCCAGCGGGCAGGTGAAGATCCCGGTGGAGCACCGCTACGCGCTGAAGGATGCGGGGCAGGCGCACGTCGACCTGGAATCGCGCAGGACGGTGGGCGGGTCGGTACTGATTCCGTAGTTCGAGCTTTGCTGCGACCGGCGCGCCCCAGCCTCCCCGCCCGCGCCTTCCGCGCCAACGCGACAAGTTCGATATGTAGTGCGATACATTTCGGGGTTCTCCACGCTGTAGCAACTCCCATGCGCCTCGCCGCCCGCCTGCTGACCGCTGCCTTCTCGCTTCTCGCCCTCGGCGCCCACGCCGCCGACCTGACCGTCTCGGCGGCCGCCAGCCTGACCAACACCTTCAAGGAGCTGGCCCCCGCCTTCGAGGCGCAGAACCCGGGCACCAGGCTGCTGCTGAACTTCGCGGCCTCCGACGCGCTGCTGGCGCAGATCGCGAAGGGCGCGCCGGTCGACGTGTTCGCGTCGGCCGACCAGGAGACCATGGACCGCGCGCAGGCGCAGCAACTGGTGGCCGCCGGCTCGCGCCGCGACTTCGTCAGCAACTCGCTGGTGCTGATCGCGCCGTTCGACAGCACGCTGGCACTGGGCGCGCTGGCCGACCTGAAGCAGCCCGGCGTCAAGCGCATCGC
This sequence comes from Rhizobacter sp. P1_G5, assembly GCF_056405435.1. Lineage (NCBI taxonomy): Bacteria > Pseudomonadati > Pseudomonadota > Betaproteobacteria > Burkholderiales > Sphaerotilaceae > Rhizobacter > Rhizobacter sp. P1_G5. The sequence continues at coordinate 8,032 of NZ_JBFUCB010000069.1, forward strand.
GTTCGGCCAGCCGAGCGGCGTGCCGGCCGGCCGCTACGCGAAGGGCGCGCTCGAGGCCGCGAAGCTGTGGACCGAGCTCGAACCCAAGGCCGTCTACGCGCAGAACGTGCGCCAGGCGCTCGACTACGTCGCGCGCGGCGAGGCCGAGGCCGGCTTCGTCTACGGCACCGACGCCGCCGTGCTGAAGGACAAGGTCAAGCTGGCGCTGACCGTGCCCACCGACACCCCGATCCGCTACCCGGTCGCCCGCGTCGCCGGCAGCCCGAACCCGGCGGCCGCGCGCGCCTTCGTCGACTACCTGCTGTCGCCGGCCGGCCAGGCGGTGCTGGCGCGCTACGGCTTCCAGAAGCCGTGAACGCCGCGGAGTCCGCGTGGATCCCGCTCGCGCTGTCGCTGAAGGTGGCGGGCTGGGCCACGCTGATCGACCTGGTGCTCGGCGTCGGCCTCGGCTTCCTGCTGGCGCGCGGCCGCTTCCCCGGGCGCGAGCTGCTCGATGCGATCCTCACGCTGCCGATGGTGCTGCCGCCCACCGTGCTCGGCTACTACCTGCTGGTGCTGATCGGCAAGCGCGGCTGGCTCGGCGCCTGGCTGTACGAGCATCTCGGCATCCAGCTGATCTTCACCTGGCAGGGCGCGGTGATCGCGGCCAGCGTGGTCGCGCTGCCGCTGGTGCTGAAGGCGGCGCGCGCGGCCTTCGAGGGTGTCGAGCCGCAGCTCGAGAACGCCGGCCGCGTGCTCGGGCTGTCGGAGGCGGCGGTGTTCTTCCGCATCACGCTGCCGCTCGCCTGGCGCGGCATCCTGGCCGGCCTGCTGCTGTCGTTCGCGCGCTCGCTCGRCGAATTCGGCGCGACGCTGATGGTGGCCGGCAGCATCCCCGGGCGCACGCAGACGCTGTCGGTCGCGGTCTACGAGGCAGTGCAGGCGGGGCAGGACGGCGTGGCCAACGTGCTGGTGCTGATCACCTCGGTGACCTGCATCGTCGTGCTGCTGCTGGCCGGAAGGCTGCTGCGGGGGAGGGCCGTGCGATGAGCTTCGAGGTCGACATCCGCAAGACGGTCAGCAGCCCGCAGCGGCGCTTCGAGCTGCAGGTGCGCTTCACGTCGCAGGCGCGGCGCACGGTGATCTACGGGTCGTCGGGCGCCGGCAAGACGCTGACGCTGCAGGCGATCGCCGGGTTGCTGCGGCCGGATGCCGGGCGCATCGTCTTCAACGGCGAGACCCTGTTCGATGGCAGTGCTCGCCTCCTGGTGCCGGCCCGGCAGCGCCGCTTCGGCTACCTGTTCCAGGACTACGCGCTGTTCCCGCAGTTGAACGTGCGGCAGAACATCGCCTTCGGGCTGCAGCGCGGCTGGCGCAACCCGCCGCGCGACGTGGGCGGCGAGGCGGTCGAGCGCTGGCTCGCGGCGCTGGAGCTGCAGCCGGTGGCGTCGCAGCTGCCGCACCAGCTGTCCGGCGGCCAGCGCCAGCGCACCGCGCTCGCGCGTGCGCTCGTCAACGGGTCACGCGCGTTGCTGCTCGACGAGCCGTTCTCCGCGCTCGACCCGGCGCTTCGCGAGCGCACGCGCGACGAGCTGGACCGGCTGCTGTCGCAGATCGACATCCCGCTCGTGATGATCACGCATGACCCGGACGACCTGGGCCGCTTCGGCGAACAGGTGCTGCAGCTGCGAGAGGGAGTCGTCAGTGGCTGACGCGCCGGCCGAAGCGCTGACCGTCGGCGCCGAGCTGACGCTGAACCTCGGCGGGCAGAGCCTGGCCGGCACGCGGCGCATCGCGCTGCTGGTGGAGATCGCGCGGCTGGGCTCGATCACGCAGGCCGCGAAGGCCGCCGGCTTCAGCTACAAGGGCGCGTGGGATGCGGTCGAGCAGATGAGCAACCTGGCCGGCGAGCCGCTGCTGGAACGCAGCGCCGGCGGGACCGGCGGCGGGCGCACGCGGCTCACGCCGCGCGGCGAGCAGCTGCTGCGCAATGTCGTGCTGATCCAGCAGGAGCATGCACGTTTCGTCGAGCGGCTGAACCGGCAAGCGGGTGGCCTGGCCGGCGACTATTCACTGATGGAAGGGCTGGCGATGAGAACGAGCGCACGCAACCAGTTCGCCGGCACCGTGGTGTCGCTGCGCGGCGGGGCCATCAATGACGAGGTCGAGCTCGAGGCGATCGGCGGGCTGCGCATCGTCGCGAGCATCACGCACGAGAGCACGGCCGAGCTCGGCCTCGCGGTCGGCGCGAAGGCGTTCGCGCTGATCAAGGCCTCGTCGATCATCCTGATGGCCGACATGCGCGGCGTGCGGCTGTCGGCGCGCAACCAGCTGAAGGGCGTGGTGTCGCGCGTCACGCCGGGCGCGGTGAACTGCGAGGTGGTGCTGGCGCTGGCCGGCGGCGGCGCGGTGGCGGCGATCATCACCAACGACAGCGCGCAGGCACTGGCGCTGGAGGTCGGCAGTTCGGCCACCGCCGTCTTCAAGGCGTCGAGCGTGATCGTCGGCGTGGCGGCCTGACGATCACTTGCCGCGCCGCACCCGGCGCAGCTCGTCGACGATCAGCAGGATCGCGCCGAGCGTGATCGCGCTGTCGGCGAGGTTGAACGACGGAAAGAACTTGTCGGCCCAGTGCACCTGGATGAAGTCGACGACGTAGCCGTGCAGCAGCCGGTCGATCACGTTGCCGAGCGCGCCGCCGAGGATCAGCGCGAGCGCCCAGGCGAACAGCTTCTGCCCGCCGTGGCTGCGCAGCATCCAGACGATGAAGCCGGCGGCCACTGCCCCCAGCCCGACGAAGAACCAGCGCTGCCAGCCCGACGCGCCGGCCAGGAACGAGAACGCCGCGCCGGTGTTGTGCACCCGGACCACGTTGAAGAACGGCGTGACGTGCACGCTGTCGCCGTACGCGAAGTTGGCGAGGATCAGCGACTTGGTCAGCTGGTCGAGCACGATGATGACGAGGGCGATGCCCAGCCAGGGGAGCAGGGATGCGGAGGATTTCTTGAAGGACATGTTTTCAGCGATTGCGCAGGAGCGCGAGTGCGATGGCTTCGGACACCGGGGTGCGGTCGTCCTTCGTTTCTGCCACGATGCTTTCCCACAACTCCTCGGCCAGCTGCACCCGCTCATCAACGGGGAGCTTGAACAGGTCAGGGTACTCCGCGCGAGGATTGCTGTGGTTCATCGAGGGCTCCTTGAGGGAAGGTTCAGGCGACTGTACGCGTCTCGCCGTCACCGTACAGGTTACTTGTGCACCTGCCGCAGATCGTCGGATGCCGCGCCTCGCTGCCGACATCGTCGCGGTAGTGCCAGCAGCGCTCGCACTTGGTCGCCGCCGACGGCGTGACGCTGACGGCCAGCGCCGCGCCCGCCGCGATCCGCGCCTGCGACGTGATCGTCACGAAGCGCAGGTCGTCGCCGAGCGACGCGAGCAGCGCATGGTCGTCGGCCGCCGCGGTGATCAGCAACTCGGCCTGCAGCGACGAGCCCACCTGGCCCGCGCTTCGCAGCGCCTCGATCTCCTTGTTGGCCACGTCGCGGATCTCGCGCAGGCGGCTCCACTTCGCGAGCAGTGCGTCGTCGGCCCAGGCCGAGGTGTCGCTGAAGGTCTCGATGAAGATCGATGCCGACTGCCCCGGCGCGAACACCTTCCACGCCTCTTCCGCAGTGAAGCTCAGGAACGGCGCCATCCAGCGCAGCATCGCGTGCGTCACGTGCCACAGCGCGGTCTGCGCGCTGCGCCGCGCGAGCGACTTCGGCGCGGTGGTGTACAGCCGGTCCTTCAGCACGTCCAGCCAGAACGCGCCCAGGTCCTCGCTGCAGAACACCTGCAGCTTGGCCACCACCGGGTGGAACTCGTACACCTCGTAGTGCTTCAGCACCTCGGCCTGGAACTGCGCCGCGCGCGCGAGTGCGTAGCGGTCGATCTCGAGCATCTGCCCGACCGGCACCGCATCGGTCGCCGGATCGAAATCGCTGGTGTTGGCCAKCAWGAAGCGCAGCGTGTTGCGGATGCGGCGGTATGCATCGACGACGCGCGCCAGGATCTTCTTGTCGATCGCGAGGTCGCCCGAGTAGTCGGTCGCCGCACACCACAGGCGCAGGATCTCGGCCCCCATCTCCTGCACCGAATCCTGCAGCGAGATGAAGTTGCCCAGGCTCTTGCTCATCTTGCGGCCCTGGCCGTCGACCGTGAAGCCGTGCGTCAGCAGGCCGCGGTACGGCGCATGGCCTTCCATCGCGCAGGCGATCAGCAGCGACGAGTGGAACCAGCCGCGGTGCTGGTCGTGGCCTTCGAGGTACAGGTCGGCCTCGGGACCGGCCGCACCGTTCGGCCCGCCGGTCGTGCCCGGCTGGCTGCCCACCTTCTCGTTGAGCACGTGGAAGAAGGTCGAGCCCGAATCGAACCAGACGTCGAGGATGTCGTTGCTCTTGATGTAGTCGCCGGCCTCGGCGCCCAGCACCTCGTCGACCGTCAGCTTCGACCAGGCCTCGACGCCGCCTTGCTGCACCACCTCGGCCGCGCGGTCGATCAGCGCCATCGTGTCGGGGTGCAGTTCACCCGTCGCCTTGTGCAGGAAGAACGGCAGCGGCACGCCCCAGTTGCGCTGGCGGCTGATGCACCAGTCGGGCCGGTTCGCGATCATGTCGTGCAGCCGGGTCCGCCCGTTCTCCGGGAAGAAGCTGGTCTCGCCGATGGCCTCCAGCGCGGTCTGGCGCAGCGTCTTCGGCGCCTTGTCCTTCGTGAACACGCCGTCGCCTTCATCCATGCGCACGAACCACTGCGCCGCGGCGCGGTAGATCACCGGCGTCTTGTGGCGCCAGCAGTGCGGGTAGCTGTGTGTCAGCTTCGAGGTGGCGAGCAGCCGGCCGGCGTCGCGCAGCGCATCGGCCACCAGCGGCGCGGCCTTCCAGATGTGCAGGCCGCCGAACAGCGGCAGCGTCGCCTCGTAGACGCCGTTGCCCTGCACCGGGTTCAGGATGTCGTCGATCGCCAGCCCGTGCTCGCGGCAGGAGTTGAAGTCGTCCACGCCATAGGCCGGCGACGAGTGCACGATGCCGGTGCCGTCGTCGGCGGTGGCGTAGTCGGCCAGGTACACCGGGCTCACGCGGTCGTAGCCGGGATCGACGTGGGCCAGCGGGTGGCGGAAGGTGATGCCGTCGAGGTTCTTGCCGAGCGTGGTGGCGAGCACGGTGCCGGTGAGGCCGTAGCGCTCCAGGCACTTGTCGACCAGCGCCGACGCCAGCAGCAGGATGCCGCGCTCGGTGTCGACCAGCGCGTACTCGAGTGCCGGGTTCAGGTTCAGCGCCTGGTTGGCGGGGATGGTCCACGCGGTGGTGGTCCAGATCACCGCGAACGCGTCCTTCGCGAGCGACGGCAGGCCGAAGGCCGTGGCCAGCTTCGCGGGCTCGGCCGCGAGGAAGGCGACGTCGACCGCCTGCGACTGCTTGTCGGCGTACTCGATCTCGAACTCGGCCAGCGACGAGTGGCAGTCGAAGCACCAGTAGACCGGCTTCAGCCCGCGGTACACGAAGCCGCGCTCGATCAGGCGCTTCAGCACGCGGATCTCGTTGGCCTCGTTGCCGAAATCCATCGTGCGGTACGGGTGGTCCCAGTCGCCCAGCACGCCGACGCGCTTGAAGTCGGCCATCTGCTGCGCGATCTGCTCGCCGGCGTAGGTGCGGCTCTTCGCCTGCACGTCAGCGCGTTCGAGGTTGCGGCCGAAGGTCTTCTCGATCTGGTTCTCGATCGGCAGGCCGTGGCAGTCCCAGCCCGGCGTGTAGCGCGCGTCGTAGCCGGCCAGCTGGCGCGCCTTGACGATCATGTCCTTCAGGATCTTGTTGGCCGCGTGGCCGACGTGCAGCGTGCCGTTGGCGTAGGGCGGGCCGTCGTGCAGCACGAAGCGCGGGCGGTTCACGCGGGCGTCGCGCAGCTGCTTGTAGATGCCCTGGTCGCTCCACTCCTTGATCCAGCCCGGTTCGCGCTTGGGCAGGTCGCCGCGCATCGGGAACGGCGTGTCGGGCAGGTTGAGGGTGCTTCGGTAGTCCGTGGTCTTGTCGGTCATGGCTTTGCGCGCCGCGCGGCGCGTCTCGAAGGCAGGGTGCCGGCGCCAGGCGCCGGGGCTCGCGAAAAGAAGGGGAGGAGCGGCGAGCGTTAAATTCGGTCGCGCGTGGTCTGGCGGCGTTGCGCGGCGTACGAGGCGAGGCACACGCGGGCGTCCTGCACGTCCTGCTCGATCGCCGCCGTCAGGGCTTCCAGCCCGTCGAAACGGGCCTCATCGCGAAGTTTGTGCAGCAGTTCCACGCGGACGAGTTTACCGTAGGCCCCCTCGGCCCCGAGGCGTGCGGGCCAATCGAGGCAATGCACTTCGAGCAGCACGCGGCCGGCGTCTTCCACCGTCGGGCGCACACCCAGGCTCGCGACCCCGTCCAGCGGCTGCTCGCCCAGGCCGTGGGTGCGCACCGCGTAGATGCCCATCGCCGCCGACTTGGCGTGCGCGAAGCGCAGGTTCAGCGTGCGGAACCCCAGCTCGCGGCCGAGCTTGCGGCCGTGCACCACGTGGCCGCTGATGCTGTAGGTGCGGCCGAGCAGCGATTCGGCCTGCGCCATGTCGCCGTCGGCCAGCGCCTGGCGCACCGCCGAACTCGACACCCGCAGCCCGTGCACCTCGTAGCTCTTCATGCGGGCGACGTCGAAGCCCTGCGCCGGGCCGGCGGCATCGAGCATCGCGTAGTCGCCGGCCCGCTTCGCACCGAAGCGGAAGTCGTCGCCGACCAGGATGTAGCGGGCGCCCAGGCCGCGCACCAGCATGTCGACGATGAAGGCCTCGGGCGACAGCGACGCGAGCGCATGGTCGAAGCGCAGCACGACGACCTGGTCGACGCCGCAGCGCTCCAGCTCGGAGAGCTTGTCGCGCAGCGTCGCGATGCGCGCTGGCGCGAGCTCCGGCTTGCCGGCGGCGCGGGCGAAGTAGTCGCGCGGGTGCGGCTCGAAGGTCATCACGCACGAGGGCAGCCCGCGGTGCTGGGCCTCGTTGCGCAGCAGCGCCAGCATGGCCTGGTGGCCGCGGTGGACGCCGTCGAAGTTGCCGATCGTGAGGGCGCAGGCATCGGCGATGCCGGGATGGTTGAAACCGCTGAAGACGCGCATGGGCGGGCATTATCCGTCGCGGCGCAGCGGGCCGCTCGCGGTGCCACCCCCCTTGGATCAGCGCTTGCGCTCCAGCTGTTCCCGCTCCGCCGCGCTGACCCAGCGCCACGCGCCGCTCGGCACGCCTTTCAGCGTCAGCTCGCCGAAGGCGCTGCGGTGCAGGCCTTCGACCCGGTTGCCCACCGCGGCCACCATGCGCTTGACCTGGTGGTACTTGCCTTCGGTCAGCGTGAGCCGCAGCGTGGTTTCACCGGTTGCCTCGCAGGCCGCGGCGCGCACCGGCGCCGGGTCGTCGTCGAGCACCACGCCGGCCAGCAGCTGCGCCACCTGCCCGGGCGTCACCTCGTGTTTCGCCGTCACCTCGTAGACCTTCGGCACGTGGTGCTTCGGCGAGGTCAGCCGGTGGATCAGCGTGCCGTCGTCGGTCAGCAGCAGCAGGCCGGTGGTGTCCTCGTCGAGCCGGCCGACCGGCTGCACGCCGCGGTTGCGCAGCGGCGGGGGCAGCAGGTTCAGCACGCTCGGGTGGTGCTTCGGCTTCTGCGAGCATTCGTGGCCGGTCGGCTTGTGCAGCAGCACCAGCGCCTTCTCGTGAAAACGCCAGTCGCGGCCCTGCACCGTGAACACCAGGCCCTCGGTGTCGACCTCTTCGGCCGGCTCCTCGATGACCCGTCCGCCGACCGACACCAGCCCGTGCCAGACCAGGCCCTCGCATTCGCGGCGTGTGCCGAAGCCTTGGGAAAACAACACCTGCGACAAGCGCATCGACGATCTCTTTCGTTCGGAAGGGCGGTTCGGCCCCGGCTTCGCCGGGAACCCCGGGGGAGGGTGGCGTCACTCAGCCAGATCGTTCATTTGACGCGGGATGGCTTCATGACGGGTTGTCGGGATTGTCGCAGCGGCCTCGGGGCGTGCCCCTGGCTGCTCGACGAGCAGGGCCGCACCATCCGGCTCCGGGCCCGGCAGATCAGCCTGTCGACGCTCGAACACCTCGCCCGGTTGTTGCAAGAGGGGCCGCCGGCGCATCTCGACCTGTCGAGCGCGCCCTTCGGGTG